>NZ_KB900617.1:44503-245446 GCF_000379025.1 Orenia marismortui DSM 5156 | reverse complement strand
CTTTTTATTAGCTTTAATTTGAGAAACTGTACCACGTTTTAGCTCGTTTCTAATCGTATTAGAAGCTCTACCTAAACGTTTTGCAATAGCATTTGGATTCATTCCTTCGGAATGTAATAATGCAATTTGACCACGTTCATAAGCATTTAAGTGTTTATTTTTTCGGGATTTTGGTGTATCATTTAAGTAAGTCATAGTGTGCACCCTCCTGTAATTGGTTACTTTGTGGTGATTTAATTATATTACAGTTTGGTGCCCTATGGCTATTTTTATTTTGTTCAATTTGATTTTACAATGAAGCTCAAAATAATTTTGTATATATTAGCAAAAAAATATATTCTTTATTGATATAAGTTAGACCTAGAATAGATTTTGAGGAATTTATTAGATACCTAAGCGACTCTAAAACTCCCAATTCTATCAAATGGGAGAGCATTGCGATCTTTTATTTTATACGCAAAGTTTATCCTGGTACTACCGAATCGACTTGGCATAAAATTATTTGAATAAAACAAGTATTATTTCTTAAAGATACTCTCATAAAAAGAGGTGAATTCAATGGGCTTTTTAAAAAGATTATTTTCTTCTGAAGATAATAGTCAAGGCAAGACCAAGAATCAAGATAAGATAAGTAATAATTTAGATGAAAATTTAGATAAATTGAAAAAAAGCTTTTCTTATCCAAATAATCAAGATTTTAAAGTTAGAGAGTTGTATCTAGAAAGTATTGAAAAGAAGGTTGTTTTAATACTTTTAAAGGGTATGGTAGATAATGATACAATAGAGCAACATATTATACATCCTTTATTAGAAGATATCCCTATAAGAAAAAAGTAAAGAAGTAGATTTTGTTGAGGAAATAATCACTAGTAAAAATGCTACTAAGTTAAATTATTTAGGTCAGGTTATTGATGATATTTTGATGGGGAATACTATAATTCTAGTAGAAGGTTATAAGCAAGCTATTTCTATAGCTACTACTAAATTTTCTCACCGTAGCGTTGAAAAACCAACAAGGGAATCGGTTTTAAAAGGTCCCAATGAATCCTTCATAGAATCAGGTGATGTAAATACTTCCTTTAGCTAAGGAAAAACGAATTGCAGCTAGATGGATGAAGACAAAAGATACTCAAATAGAGATGGATTTATCTACAGATACTCCTAAAGTTGATGTTATTGTACCTGTAAAATTCGAGATATTATCAATTGCAAGTGGAATTGATTATATAGAGAATTTAGAGAAGCAGAAGATATTAAAGGATTCAATTGCTAGTAGTTTAGAAGATAAAGCAATGCGATTAGTAAATAGAACACAGCAGGAGTTTAAGGGAGATCCTTTTCAATGGTATTTAATAGCACGTAAAGAGTTTTGGACTTTAGATGAGTATATAAAATATAATTGGATGAAAAGCTATCCTAGGGCAGAAGTGAATATTAGATTTGATATAAAGACTGTTAATTTTGGAAGGCAGTTTAGACCTTTTAAAAAAGAAGAGATAAAGGATTGATATAGATGAATTTGATAGCAGGGTTAGCAATTTTATATGTTAGTTATTATACTATGATGTATGCGAGAATGATTTGGAAGAAGGAGAATAATAAATTAGGTGCTTTTTTTGTGATTTTACTAGCATTTGTTATAGTAGTAATACCTTTGTGGGAAATTTTGAGTTGAATTATGGGGGAACTTTTCTGCCCCCCCGCATATTTATATTTACCAAACTATCTAACTCTGAAATAGTTCTTAATCTGTTTAATAGTTTTTATGAAATGTTCTGCTTCTTTAGCTGTATGCTCTGCAAAAGATGGAAGAGTGATTGACAAGGCTTTACATTCTGCTAATAATTGTCGTAATCTTTCTTTAAATTTATATAAATCACTGGTCTCTTCAATTACTAAATTAGTAAAGCGTAGAACAGTAGGAAAATCTTGTGGATTAGCTTGAAGCATGGATTTTAGATCTAAAGATTGGTGGTATAGATTTTCAAATTTTTGATTTAGTTCTTTAACTTGAGAAATTAGTATTCTTTCTGATGGGTCTAAAAGATGACAGATGAAACTAAGATGGTCCTGCATCCCCCTAAGCCAAAAACTTTCTTCAGCTAAGACTACTTGCTCAAAACTAAAGCCATTTTCATAATAAATAGTGGTTAACCTTAAGAACTCTTCAACTTCTCTAGACATATGATCTAAAATTAAAGGGTAGAGATTAAAGACAGGGTTACAATCGATTATCTTTGCTAAAAGTTCTCTTTTGAAAGATAATAGTTCTCTACTAGCAATTATACTTTCTTCTAACAAATCACTATTTTCACCAATAAAGGGATTGATTTGATTATGTTGAGCTTCTGATTCTAAGTATGAAAATCTTTGATAAAATTCCTCGGCTCTTTTAATTGAATCCTTTTGTTCACAAAGTAGCCCTCTTTTAATGAATAAAGTATGTTCTTTAAATATATTAAGCCAAAAAATTAAGTTTAATCTTTCAAGAGAAATTTCTTGATTCAAAATTATCCCTCCTTTCTTTAAAGGTTTATTCTGACACCTTTCATATATTACAGAAATATGTTATTTAATAACTCACTTATAAAAATAATAAAGGAATGAAGGAACAGAAGTATTTTTAATAATTGAAAAAATACTATTTATATCTAATTAATTCATTAATTTGCAGGTTATTTTTGTTTTCTGTTCAAATTAATTATAGTGATTCCTGATATTGATATAGAAGAAAGGTGGAAATAATTATGAATAATAAGAAAATAACAATATCTATAATCCTTCTAACTTTTGTAAGTATTCTGTTTTATCAACTGTTAGTAGAGGATTATGTTAAAATAACAGATTCTAATCTGGAGTCTATTATTAGAGATGTTATTAATAAACCTATAGGAATTATCTATCAAAGGGATTTAGCAGAAATTAAAGAGTTATCGATAGAAGGCAGAGGTATTAAGTCATTAAAGGGAATTGAATATATGCACTCCTTAGAAAGATTGAATTTAGCGAAGAATAAGATCAATAATATAAGCCAGATAGGAGAATTAAAGAATTTAATTTACTTAGATCTTTCTTCTAACAGAATAAAGGATATAAGTTCGTTGGAAAAGTTAAAAAAGTTAAAAGAGATTAATCTTAATAGTAATTATATTGAAGATATTAGTGTTCTCAATACTCTATCAGATTTAAAAGTATTAGATATAGGTAATAACCCTATAAGAGATATTACTTTAATTTCAAAATTGAGAAATTTAGAAGAAGTAAAAATCCAACATAATAAAATTAAAGATATAACTTTTTTATTAAAGTTAAGAAGATTAAAATATCTAGATTTAGGTGATAACCATATAGATGATCTTAGTCCATTAGCAAATTTAGATCAATTAAAAGTACTTAAATTAAATAAAAATAAAATTACTGATATAAGACCATTGGTTAAATTAAAAAACTTAGGAGTGCTTGAGATTAGTAGTAATCCTGTTCAAAATATTCAACTATTAGATAGATTAGAAAACTTAGAATCTCTAAAAATTAAAAGAGTTGGTATAGTTAAAATTGATTTTTTATCTGCTTTAAAAGATTTAGAATATTTAGATGCTAGTAATAATTTGATTTCTGATATTTCTCCATTAAGGAACTTAGATAAATTAGAGGAACTATATCTAACAGCTAATCAATTAATTGATCTAAAAGGATTAGAAAAGTTAATCGAATTAAAAGTTCTTAATTTGGGAGATAATAAGATAAATAATCTAGAAAAATTATCTTCTTTATCTCAATTAAAGGATTTACAATTATTTACTAATAGGATAGCTAATATAGAAGTAGTAAATTCTTTAATTAATTTGGAAAGTTTAAATTTAGCTAATAATAAAATTGAAGATTTAAGTCCATTAATGGAACTGTCAGAATTAAAAGAGGTAGATATTAGATTTAATTTGATAGATAAAATTGATGATAATCATAAAATTATTAAAGATTTAAAGGATAGAGATATTAATGTTTATCAGAATCAAGTTAAGCCTTTCACTTTATTTTATAGTGATAGGTCAAAAAGTCTGCTCGCAAACCTCGCGGGCTTGCCCCGAGGATAGAGCAGACGGTCTTAAATTTTATTTTTGGTATTTTTCTCTTACTGCATTTTCAATAAGACTATTAATTGGAATACCAGTATCTTTACTAATATCTCTAACAATATTCATTAATTCTTCATCAATAGTAGTACTAATTTGTTCTCTATTAACTTTGTTCTTAGGTCTAGCCATTTTAAAATCTCCTTGCAGTTTTATATATAAGGAGGTGAGTTGTCAATGACTATCAGAGAAAAAGCCTACAAATTTAGATTATGCCCTAATAAAGAACAGAGAATATTAATCAATAAATCAGTAGGTTGTGCTAGATATGTTTATAATCACTTCTTAGATAAAGCTAAAGAAAATGAATATCAATCATACTCAAAATTTTCTAAACAACTAACTCAACTAAAGAAAGAAATAGAGTGGTTAAAAGAGCCAGATAAATTCAGCTTGCAAAATGCACTTAAAGACTTAGATAGAGCTTTCAAGAATTTCTTTAGTAAAAAATATGATTTTCCTAAATTTAAGTCTAAGAAAAATCCTAAAAACTCCTATCGTACTAATAAATTCACTAGAAGAAGTGGAACTACCAATATTGAGGTTAAGAATAATAAAATTAAATTACCTAAATTAGGTTGGATTAAGTTTAGAAAATCTAAAGAGGTCAAAGGCGAGATATTGAATGTAACAGTAACTAGAACTAATACAGATAAATATTACATTTCAATAGCAGTTAAAGAGAAAATTGAAGAATTACCTAAAGTAGATAAGCAAATAGGAATAGATTTAGGACTTAAAGAGTTTGCTATTATGTCAGATGGTGAGAAGATAGCTAATCCTAGAGTACTAAAGAAATATGAGAAAAAGATTGCTAGACTAAATAAAAGTTTAGCTAGAAAAGAAAAAGGGTCTAATAATTGGTATAAAGCTAAAAAGAAACTAGCTAAGGTTCACGAAAAGGTGGCTAATATTAGACTAGATTTTCTTCATAAGTTGTCAACTAAGCTAATTAAGGAAAATCAACTTATAGCAGTTGAAACTTTAAAGGTGAAGAATATGCTTAAAAATTCTAAGTTAGCGGATTTATCACGTGGGTTTTCAATGAAAACCCTAAGGAAATCCATATCAGATGTTAGTTGGAGTAAGTTTATTGAATTGTTAACTTATAAAGCTAAATGGTATGGGAGGAATTTGGTTAAGATAGATACTTTCTTTGCCAGTAGTCAATTATGTAGCAACTGTGGCTATAAGAACGAGAAAGTTAAAGACTTAAAGATTAGAAAATGGGAATGTCCAGAATGTAAAGATATACACGATAGGGACATTAACGCAAGTTTAAATATCTTAAACGAAGGATTAAAAATAAAGGCAAGTAGCACTTAGGATATGTACCGTTGGACTAACGGGAAGTTACGCTTAGGAGATATGAGTAGTGGCTACACTCTCAGCCTAAGAATCCTCGTGGGCTTGCCCCGAGGAGGGTCAAGGTTATTATATATATTCTATTGAAATTATGCTATTAATTTAATATAATGTTAGTAGAAAAATAAAATAAGCGAGTTACTGCTGGGGGAGTTATGTTATAGCTGAGAAAGAAATTTGATTTCTTGACCCCTTGAACCTGATCTAGGTAATACTAGCGGAGGGAAGTGGGCTTTTGAGAAGATGCTTTATATGCATTGCTCTATCTATTTATAAATTCAAAAGCACAGTTCCTACATGGAGCTGTGCTTTTGAATTTGTAGTGTTAGTATCTTGGTATTATGTACTAGTTAAACTCTTATATAAATAGTATTATTTAATGGATATATTGCGATACTTTTAGGTGATAGGTCATAGGGGTTGGGCGTTAGTTTTTCCTAATACCTATCGCCTATCTCCTAGCGCCGAAACTGTCGCAATATCATTATATTGTATCAATGTTACTATTTAAATTTAACTAGATAACGTGTTAGTATAGTATTTATACATATACACTAACACTAATCAATCACATTAATAAATAAGGAGGTAATAACTATGAAACAAGCATTGACAATTGCAGGATCTGATTCTGGAGGAGGAGCAGGTATTCAGGCTGACTTAAAGACAATGACAGCTTTTGGAGTCTATGGTGCTTCAGTGATTACTGCTATAACTGCTCAAAATACATTAGGGGTTCAGAGTTTTGAAGCTGTGAGTATAGATTTAGTTTCTAAGCAACTTGATTCAGTATTAAGTGACTTAGATTTTGCTGCTTTAAAGACAGGAATGTTAGCTAATAGTAAAATTATTAAGATAGTAGCAGAGAAAGTTAAAGAGTATAAAGTCAATAATTTAGTGGTTGATCCAGTAATGGTAGCTACTAGCGGTGATATTCTGTTAGCTAAAGAAGCTATTACTACTATTAAAGATAAGTTGATTCCTCTAGCTAAAATAATAACGCCCAATTTAAATGAAGCCAAAGTTTTAAGTGGCAGAAGGATAGATGAAGAATTATCTTTAGAGGTTTTAGCTAGTGAATTACATAAGCTTGGTTGTGAATATGTCTTAGTTAAAGGCGGCCACCAAAAAGGAGATATTGCTAAGGATCTACTTTTTGATGGGGTAGATTTTGTTGAGTATACTGCTAAAAGGGTTGATACTAAGGATACCCATGGTACTGGATGTACTTTATCTGCGGCTATAGCTAGTAACTTAGCTTTAGGATATGATATCAAAGAGACTATAGAAAGGAGTAAGAGGTATATAACTGAGGCAATTAAAGCCGGTTGTAAGGTAGGTAAGGGAAATAATCCAGTCAATCACTTTTCTAGAGTATATAGTCTAGAGTGAGAATTGAGAATTGAGAATTGAGAATTGAGAATTGAGAATTGAGAATGCAGGAAAAATTTAACTAATGTTTTTTACTAGATGGAGTCTGAAAGACTAACAGAGTGATGGGAGGGATTTTTTAGTTTTTACTTTTCACTTATCACCTGTTATTCGTTACTGAACTTAAAATAAAGGGAGGAATTTTAAAATGACACAGATGACAAAAGCAAAAGCAGGAGAGATAACAGCTGAGATGAAAAGGGTTGCAGAAAAAGAGGGGGTAAATGTAGAGTTTATTCGTCAAGGAGTAGCAGAGGGTACAATAGTGATCCCTGCCAATAAGAATCATAAAAACTTAGATCCAAATGCCTTTGGAAAGGGATTATCAACTAAAGTAAATGCTAATTTTGGTACATCAGAGGATTATCCAGAGATAGATAAAGAGTTAAAGAAGCTAGAGGTATCTATAGAGGCAGGTGCTGATGCAGTAATGGATTTATCTACAGGAGAGAAGATAAATGAGACAAGAAGAGCAATTTTAGACAAAGCTACTGTACCTTTAGGAACAGTTCCAATCTATCAGGCTACAGTAGAGACCTTGCAAGCTGGTAAGGCAATTATAGATATGAGTGTTGATGATCTATTTACTGTAATTGAAGAGCAGGCTAAAGATGGTGTTGATTTTATTACTGTTCACTGTGGTCTAACTTTGGAGACGATTCGTCATTTAAGAGATGAAGGAAGGGTTACCGATATAGTTAGTCGTGGGGGTTCTTTTATGACTGGCTGGATGCTACATAATAATTCTGAAAATCCATTATATGAGTATTATGATAGATTATTAGATATTTGTTACAAATATGATGTAACTTTAAGTTTAGGTGATGGACTAAGACCTGGTTCTTTAGCTGATGCTACAGATAGAGCACAGATTCATGAGTTATTGGTATTAGGGGAACTAGTAGATAGGGCTAGAGCTGCTGAGGTACAGGTAATGGTAGAAGGGCCAGGTCATGTTCCTTTTGATCAGATTGAGACTAATATTAAGATACAAAAAGAATTATGTAAGGATGCTCCCTTTTATGTATTAGGGCCTTTGGTTACAGATATCGCTTTAGGTTATGATCATATTACAGCGGCTATTGGTGGGACATTGGCTGCTAGTGCTGGAGCAGATTTCTTATGTTATGTAACTCCTGCTGAGCATATTGGTTTGCCAAGTATTGAGGATGTTCGCGAGGGAGTAATTGCTAGTAAAATTGCTGCCCATGCTGCTGATATAGCTAAAGGGGTACCTGGGGCTAAAGAGAGAGATCTAGAGATGGCTAAAGCAAGAAAGAATTTAGATTGGGAAAGACAGATTGAACTGTCGATCGATCCTAAAAAGGCTAAAGAATCAAGAGATGAGCATAACCAAATCTTAAAGGATGAAGATGCTTGTACAATGTGTGGTTCCTATTGTGCTATGAAGGTAGTAGAGGAAGCATTATAGCATATAGTAGACTTTAAAGCTTAGGTTAATCACCAGCTTTTTGACCAGACATAGAAGTTATTGACATTTTATACTTTATATTGTATAATTCATAATGAGAATTTAGGATAAGTTTAAAATTGTTGATAAGAAAATAGATAGATATATTTATAGCAGATTGAATTGCTAGAGCAAGAAAAAATCTTGTATTAAATCTATCTTAAACTGTGAGATAAAAGCGAATTTAAGATTAAACTTTGTTTATATAAAGTATCTATTATTATGAAAATGTATTAAAGCTATTAGTAGATAGTAGGAAAATTAGGGTAGCACTATGTGAGGAAAACCTCTCATTCCGATTAATGGATCTAAATCTATTAGCTGATATGAGAGGTTTTTTAATATTTACTCAGTAATATTAATTACTTAGACTAAGATATAAGTTTTATATATTTGGCTCGCTAAAGTAGTAGATTATTTAGAAGTATAGTTAAAATTTGATTATATCAGAGCCAATAAATAATTAAAAAAGTAGTTAGTAGTGAGGAGCATAACATGATATATAATCTAGGATGGTTGTATTTGATTTTTTTGGATTATTTATAGTTATTCAAATTTAAATTGAAACTTCATGGGGATAAAGAGGTAGTAACAAGTGACAGGTTAACTTATTTGCTGCTTACTCGTTACTTGTCACTGAAGTGGTGTAATATCTATCTAGAACGATATATTTAAGTTTCTTCTTATATATACCAAATCCTATTTATATCAGCTTCAGAGTTTTTTACTTGTCATGTTAAGTTCCCACCAAAATTAAAAGGGGGAATTTTTTATGAATTCAGCAGTAGTACTTGTATTTTCAATGCTTTGGTTTTGGGTAGCCTATAGATGGTATGGTAATAAGTTAGAAAGTAAATTAATCCAACCTGATGATAGTAGACCTACTCCAGCAGTAAAGTTTAATGATGGGATTGATTATTACCCCTCTAAACCATCAATGTTATTTGGTCATCACTTTTCTTCTGTTGCAGGAGCAGGACCGGTTTTAGGGCCAATTGCAGCATTTGCAGCTTTTGGATGGGGTGGAACTTTATTATGGATTTTAGTTGGTACTGTATTTATTGGAGCAGTTCATGATTACCTATCCTTAATGTTATCTGTTAGATTTAAAGGTAATTCTCTACCTGAAATTGCTCAAGAGACTATTGGAAAGAGAGCGAGAAATCTATTCTCTATTTTTGTTTTACTAACATTAGTTTTAGTAGTAGCTGTATTTGGATTTGTAGCAGCTAAAACATTGTCGACTACTCCTAATGTAGTAATTCCTACTTTTGGAATTATTCCTTTAGCGATGTTCTTTGGTTTCTTAGTTTATAAACGTAATTTTTCAACTGTAATAGGAACAATAATTGCTTTGGCTGGTTTGTTTCTATTGATATGGTTAGGTTATAAATATCCATTATCTTTACCTTTTACTGCTAAGGTTAACTTTTCTATCTGGTTTGTCTTATTAATGGGATATGGATTGATTGCATCAGTTCTTCCAGTCTGGGTGCTATTGCAGCCTAGAGATTATATCTCAAACTGGGTCTTGATTATTGGAATGGGAGTTGGATTAATTGGAACTATTATCACTCATCCTACAATAAACGCTCCAGTATTTACTTCTTTTAACTCTAAGCAAGGTCCGATGTGGCCGATATTATTTATTGTAGTTGCTTGTGGGGCGATTTCAGGTTTTCATTCTTTGATTGCCAGTGGAACAACTTCCAAGCAATTGGCAAAAGAATCTGATGGTCGTTTTATTGGTTTTGGAGCTATGTTAGTTGAGGGAGTATTGGCTGTTGTAGCATTATTATCAGTAAGTGCTGGTCTATTTTGGCAAGCACCTGCTGGTATGGAGCAGTTTGCTTTTTTAAATATATTAAGCAGTAGTGGCCCAATTAAAGCCTTTGGTTTAGGCTATAGTCGCCTTGTAGAACCATTATTAGGTACTTTTGGGATGATATTTGGTATTACAATGCTTAAGACCTTTGTTATGACCACTTTAGATACTTGTATTAGATTAGGAAGGTTGCTTACAGCTGAGTTGATTGCTCCTAAAATTCCTGTTTTAAATAATAAATTTTTAGCTTCATTATTTATTGCTATACCAGCTTTCTTTTTTGGATATACTGGAACTTATAATATTATTTGGCCTGTCTTTGGAGCGGCAAATCAATTGATTGCAGCTTTATCCTTATTGGTTATTACAGCTTATTTAGTCGGGGTTAAAAAACCTACTAAATATACTCTATACCCAGCAATATTTATGATTTTAACAACTATTGCTGCTTTAGTTTATCAAGGTTATCAATTCTTATTTAAGGATAACCCTGATTATATTCTAGGTTTTACTGCAATTGGTTTAATTATCTTAGCTCTTGTTGTTGCTGATGAAGCTAAGAAAATTTTGATGAGAAATAAATCTAATAAGAAGAACTTATCATCTACTTTAGAATCATAAATTTAACGAATAAAAAGTCCAACATCATGTTGGGCTTTTTTGTTAAAATGAATATAAATTATTATCTTTTTAAAGTAATATCTTCAATTACTAATAAAGGAGTTCAGATGAGATTTATTGAATATAATAATTGTTATTTATTCTTTTATAATAGTAGTAAAAATTAAATAAAATATAGATATTGGAACACTTCAGTAACTAGTAGGTATGAAATTAATTAACTTGTCACCTGTTACTCATCACTTGTTACTGATGAATTATATTTATTACTTGTAAAAATTAAATTATAAATAATAAGGAGGAGGAAATGAGAAGAATAAATAAAGAAGAGATATTTGCATTTATCTTATTATATACAGTCTGGATTATTGTAAGTGGTAATCTTTCCTTGAGTTCTTTAATCTTAGGTATAATTGTAGCTGGAACGATAGATTTTGTTATTGTACATAGTTCTTTTACTAGAATGTTATCAAAGAAGGTTATTACAAAGTTTGTTTTTTTAATCTGGTATATTCTAGTGGTAGGCAAAGAGGTATTTATAGCTAGTTATAAAATCGCTTATTATGTGATTAATCCTAAGACTTCTCTAAAACCTGCTATTGTAAAGGTTCCAGTTAAACTAGGTAAGGAAGATAGGTTAATAAAGTTGACTATTTTGGCCAATACAATTACTTTTACCCCTGGTACAGTAACTTTAGATTCGGATATAAATAAAAATGAACTATATATCCATTGGCTTAATATCCAATCTCATGATAATAAGGAGATCAAGAAGATAATATTGGGTGACTTTGAGATAATTATTAGGAGGATATTTAAATGATAGAAATTATTATTATAATAATTTTAATTTCAGCTTTATTAACTTTTTATCGGGTGATTAAAGGGCCTAGTGTTTTTGATAGGATTGTGGCTGCTGATTCTATAGGAATAATGTTTTTATTGCTTTTGGTATTATTAAGTGTATATTTTAAGCGTGAAATTTTTCTTGATGTGGCTATAGTATATGCATTACTACTTTTTGTAGATGTATTAATTATGGCTAAGTATTTTGGTAGATAGGGAGGGATTAAAATTATTTCAGCAATAGGTTATTTTCTTGTGGTTAATGGTACTTTCTTCTTTCTAATAACTGCTATTGGTATGATTAGATTTGAAGATTTTTATACTAAATTACATATAGGCTCAAAATGTTTAACAGGTGGTGGAATTTCAATTTTGCTAGGTATTATTTTTTTGAAGGGTTTTTCACTTTATTCTTTAAAGTTAGGTCTCATAATTGTATTTTTGATTATAACTAATCCTATTACCACTCATGCTATTGCAAGGGCAGCTTATTATAGTGATAATGAAAATAAACATAAAATTTATCTGGTTAGAGATGACTTAAAAGAGAAGAGTATAGGTGAACTACAATGACATCAATTACCTTATATATATTATTATTATTTCTTTTAATAGCTGCTTTTTTTGCAGTCTTTACCAAAAATTTAGTTAATTCAGTTATTTCTTTATCTACTTTTAGCGCAATTTTAGTTATTCTTTTTGTAATTTTGCAAGCACCTGATGTAGCTTTAACTGAGGTGGTAATTGGTAGTGGGATTAGTACAGCTTTATTTATTATTACTATTGATAAGACAGGAGGAAGATAATGAGATATATTTATGTAATGGTTTTAATTCTGATCTTAGCTTTAGTGTTATCTTTCGCCTTCTTTTCTGATTTTTTAGATGATTCTAAAGTTGTTGCTAAGCGAGAAGTTAGTAATTATTATATAGATAATGGAGTTGAAGATACTGGAGCTATTAATTTAGTGACTGCTATCTTATTTGATTATCGTGCTTTTGATACATTAGGCGAGGCGACAGTAATTTTTATTGTTGTTTCAACAATTTCGGCCTTAGCCTCTAGAAGGAGAACCTTTGTATCAGATACTAATTTTTCTCCGATTGTTTATCAGGGGATAAGCTTTATCATACCATTTTTATATATTCTTGGCTTTTATATAATTTTTTATGGCCATTTGTCTCCTGGAGGTGGATTTACTGGAGGTGTAATTTTGGCTATTATCTTTATTTTGTTAACCATTACCTTTGGAATTAGATACTCTAAAGAAGAAGAGGTTTTAAAGAAGAAAGCATTGATTGAGAACTTAGGTGCAGTTGGATTGCTTAGTACAGGAATTTTAGGAATCTTATTTGGAAGTAAGTTTTTGGCTAATGGACAAGGTGGCTTTAATTTAGGAAGCCCTGGGGAATTATTAAGTGCTGGAATCATTCCGATTTTAAGTCTGTTTACGGGAATTAAGGTAGGTGCTGGATTATCTATTATATTTAATCGTTTAGTAAAGGAGGAATAAGGTGAGTATTATTTATTTGATAGTAATTATTCTATTTTCTTTAGGTTTATATACAGTTTTAACTTACAAAAATTTAATTAAAATAATTATTGGAATTAATATTATGGAATATTCTTTGATTTTATTATTAATTAATATAGGCTATAAAGTAGAAGGAACTGCTCCAATTCTTAATAGTAATTATAAGGTTATTGTTGATCCTATCCCTCAATCTTTAGCTTTAACTGCAATTGTAATTGGAGCAAGTATTACAGCTTTAATGTTATTTTTAACTATTAAGCTGAATAAAAAGTATCAGACCTTAGATATTAGTGAAATTAGGAGGCTAAAGGGATGATAGAAGCAATTTGGATAATATTAATTCCTTTAATAACTGCTTTTATCCTACCTTTGATTAGCCAATACTCTAATAAATTAATGAGGATTATAGTAATAATCAGTGGGATAGCTAATTTACTAGTAGCTGTTCATATCTTATTAAGAGCTATAGAGCAGCCACTGGTATATAATTTAGGTGCTTGGGGTTCTAGGCTAGGTATTAATTTAGTTATAGATCCTTTAAGTGCTTTGATGATAGTTTTGGTTAATCTTATATCTTTTGCAATAATTTATTACTCTTTGGACTATATTACTAAAAATCAAAGTAAATATTATCTATTGCTTTTTTTATTAATTACAGGAATGTTAGGTTTAGTATCAACAGCTGATTTATTCAATTTATATGTCTTTGTTGAGATAACTTCAATTACTTCCTATGCTCTAGTAGCTTTTGCTAAGAAGGATATATCTTTTGAAGCAAGTTTTAAATATTTAATTATGGGTTCTGTTAGTGGTGCTTTAGTATTATTAGCTATTATATTAGTTTATCAAAGTACTGGAACACTTAATCTAGCTCAACTAGTTACTCAAAGCCAAGTGATTTCTTTAATTACGAAAAGATTAATTTTAGCCTTATTGATAATTGGGTTTGGGACTAAGTTTGCTATAACTCCTTTACATACTTGGTTGGCTGATGCCCATCCAGCAGCTCCTTCTCCTATTAGTGCTATTCTTTCTGGAGTTGTAATTAAGGTCTATATCTATGCTTTGATTAGGATTTTATTTTTATTATTTAATGTTCAAGAACTATTATCTTTAGATTTAGATATTTTACTAACATATTTAGGAGTAATTACCTTGTTGATAGGACATTTATTAGCTTATCAACAGGAGGAGTTAAAGAGGTTATTAGCTTATTCTACTATTGCTCAAGTGGGTTATATAATAATTGGTATAGGATTGATGAATTCAGCAGGTCTAGAAGGTGCTATTTATCACATTATTAACCATTCTATTGTTAAGGCTGTTTTATTTATGACTGTTGGTATCTTTATTTCTAAAACTGGAAAGACTAATATCTGTAATTTGACAGGATTAGGCTATAGTTTACCACTTACTTCTTTTATTTTTACTATTTCTGCTTTAAATATTATAGGTCTGCCACCTTTAAATTCTTTTATTAGTAAATGGCTATTAACTACTGCTGCTTTAAAGAGTGGTTTTATAATACCTGCTATGTCTATCTTTATCGGTAGTATAATATCTTTAAGCTATTATTTGAGGGTGGTTATCTCATTATATAGCAAATCAGAGGATAAGATTGATAATATCTTAGTATCTGGAAAACTAAAATTGCCTATAGTAATTTTGTCGCTTCTGTATCCTTTTTTATCTATGTTTCCAAATTTTTTATTATCCTTTATTCAAGAAGTAGCAACTTTTTTATTGGAAGCTATTAATTATCAGAATATATTATTGGGAGGGGAAGAATGGATAGGGTTATTTACTTAATTATATTGCCTTTATTGATAGCCTTTAGTTTAGCTTTGCTAAAATTATACTTTAAAAGATATTTAAACTTAATTATAATAATTAGCTCTACAGTGCATTTGATTCTAGCTTGTTTAGTCGTTAATCAAGCTATTAAAGAACCTATAGTCTATAGTGTAGGAAGCTGGAATTCATTATTAGGTATTAATTTAGTTATAGATAGCTTTGCAGCTTTTTTTCTTTTGGCAATTATAACTTTATCCTATTTTGTAACTCTTTATTCTATCAAATATATTACTAAAAATAAGGTGAAATATAATCTACTAACTTCACTTTTACTCAGCGGAGCTATAGGAATGATTGTTACAGGAGATTTATTCAATCTATATGTATTCTTTGAAATAATTTCGATTACCTCATACGCATTAACTGCTTTTACTAAGGAGAAAGAGTCTTTTGAAGCTTCTTTTAAATATTTAGCATTAGGTTCGGTGGCTGGAATATTTATCTTATTAGCTATTATCTTAACTTATAGAAGTACTGGAACACTAAACCTTGCCCAGGCTGCTATTGAATTTAAAGAAGTAGCACCTAAGCTAAAGCTTATAATTTTATGCTTTTATATAATTGGATTTGCTAGTAAATTTGCTTTAGTACCTTTACATAGTTGGTTAGCAGATGCTTATACTAAAGCTACAGTTACTTTTAATGCCTTATCTTCAGGTATAGTAATTAAAAGTTCTTTATATGCTTTAATTAGAATTCTTTATATATTATTTGGAGTTGAATTTATTGTGGGTATTGGATTAAAAGAGATTTTAATCTATTGGGGGACAATTACTTTTATGGTAGCTCATTTATTGGCCTATCAACAAAAGAGCCTTAAAAGGTTGCTAGGATATTCTAGTATTGCAAATATGGGATATATTATCATTGCTTTTGCTTTAGGAAGTGAGGGAGGAATTATAGCAGGAAGCTACCATCTAATTAATCATATAATAATCAAAGGAGCTTTATTTTTAGCTATAGGTATATTTATTTATAATATTAGAAGTGACAAGATAACTGATCTTAAAGGTTTAGGATTCGATTTACCTTATTCTTCTTTTATTTTTACGTTAGCTTCTTTGGCTATTATCGGTTTACCACCCTTTAATGCTTTTATTAGTAAGTGGTTAATAATAGAAGGGCTTTTAGAGACCAAGTACCTTATACCTGCCTTTTTAATTTTGATTGGAAGTCTGTTATCATTAACTTATTATCTAAAGGTGATTAAAAAGATATATTCTAAATCTGATATAGAAAGAACTTTATTTAAAGAGCCTCTAATCTTAAAGTTGCCAACTCTAATTCTGGGAATATTCTCTTTACTATTAACTTTATTACCTAATTTAGCTTCTAGCTTCCTAGAAAAATTGCCCCAATTTTTAATTTATAGAAGTAATTATATTAATCTTTTACTAAGGAGGTAAGTTAAAAATGAATCCTGGAGTCATCTATTTTTTTAGTGCTATAATATTATACTTTAGTAAAGATAGACTGAGGCAGGTTATCTCTGTTCTTACTTCTATCTTTGCATTAATAATAATTTATAAGTTATCACCTGATCAGCAAATAGCACTTCCTTTTCTAGATTTTAATTTAGTGCTATTAAAAGTAGATCATATAGGTAAGTTGATTGCTCTGATATTTTCCTTTTTTGCTTTATGTAGTACAATTTATGCTCTAAAGCTAGCAGATAAAAAATATTATCTTTTAGCGAATATTTATATTGGGAGTTCTATAGCTATCCTTTTTGTAGGAGATTTATTTTCCTTTTATGTTTTATGGGAAATGATGACTATAAGCTCCTACTTCTTGATTTTTACTAATAAAAAGCCTATTACTAAGCAGACGAGTTATTATTACTTTATGATGCATATGGTGGGAGCAATTAGTTTATTATGGGGAATATTATTGCAATATAATGGAACAGGAAGTATCTTATTAGCAAATGTAGAGTATGGTATTCCCTTCTTTCTGCTGGCGGTTGGTATTAAACTAGCTTTTATCGGCTTACATACGTGGCTACCACAAAATTATGCTAATGTTCCATTTTATATTAGTGTATTATTATCGGCTTATACGACCAAAGTTGGAGTTTATGCTTTATATAGGTTATTAGGTGGAATTAATTTAGGTTATGCAGGGATTATTACTGCTATAGTAGGTGTCTTTTTAGCTCTAAGACAGACCCAAGTAAGAAAGTTATTATCGTATCATATTATTAGCCAGATTGGGTATATGATTACTGCAATTGGAGCTGGAAATAGTTTAGGGTTAGCAGGTGGAGTATTGCATCTGATTAACAATGTTTTATATAAAGGGTTATTGTTTATGGTAATAGGTGTAGTTATCTATACTACAGAAAAAGAGGATTTGATTGATTTAGGCGGACTCTTTAAAAGGTTACCGATAATTACTTTTTATGCTCTAGTAGCGGCTTTATCGATTGCAGGAGTTCCTTTCTTTAGTGGACATGTTAGTAAGTTATTAATTAAAAAGGGTATCGATGATCCTATTTTGAGATGGGGATTATATATTGCAGGAATTGGAACTGCTCTATCTTTCTTAAAAGTAATTTACTTTGCTTTCTTTAAAGGAAGAGAAGAGGAGGTAGAAATTAAAAGAAGACCTCCAAAATCGATGTTATTAAGTATGGGGATGATCACAGCTTTAATTATATTGATTGGGGTTAAACCTAGTATTATTAAAATATTTTTTAATTTTGAATATGAGGTCAAATTCTATTCATTACATTATATCTGGAAATCTTTGCAGCCTATAATTTTAGCTCTAGTAATTTTTAAGCTAGCCCATGATTTGATAGAACCTCACTCCCACCAAGAAAATAATTTTGATATTTACCCTTATTTTGGGAAAGTTATTAATTATTTAAGTATGAAATTAAGTGAATTACATAATGGGGATTTAAGCAGATATATGCTATGGTTGATAAGTACGTTGATATTTTTGTTAGTGAAATTTTTAATTTAATAACTATATAGAACATGAGAAATAATTTGAATTTACTTAGAAACAAATTGAAGTCAACCTTTCTTTTGACGCTGATTAAAATCTGATTAAGTTCTGACCTTATTTATTATCTAATAGCCAATAGCTAAAAGACCTGTGTAAATCCCCTAAGAGTACTTGATCGAGGAGAAAATAATTCCTCTCACAGCGCTGCTGCCTAATAAATTATTTTGATTTTTAGTTCTTAAAATATTATAAAATTTAAATTTTAGGTATATAATATGAAACCTTTATCGGTTTCTCTATATATAAACTTCTACCTGATGGTAGGAGTTTTTTATTTGATAGATTAATAGTAAATGATATTTTGTCTTTATTTACAATAAATAGATAATGTTTTAATTTAAAAATAAAACTATACTTGACAAAACATATAGATTTTATTATAATTTGTTTCGAGAGTGATAATTACTTTCATTTTCAACAATTTAAAAAGGGAGGGAGATTAAGTTAAAGTTATTTTGTAAAGTTATCTTATCAAGCTATAATATAAGTTTATATTAAATTTTACATATTGAGTATTTGTTTAAATTAATATAAGGTCAATAATTATTAGAAAGAAAAAATAAAAAAGTTAAACTAGGAGGAGATTATAATTATGAAAAAATCATTATTTGTATTATCGATGGCTTTAGTGTTAACAGTAGTTTCAGTTTCAACAGCTTCGGCTGGGTTCTTTGATTTCTTATTAGGAGAGGACAATGGAGAGGTTAACCTTTATACTAATAGGCATTACGATACTGATGAAGAATTACTTAAACAATTTGAAGAAGAAACAGGAATCAAGGTAAATGTCTTAAAAGGTGGTTCTGATGAATTAATTGAAAGAATTGATAGAGAAGGTGAAAGTACACAGGCTGATCTGTTAATTACAGCTGATGCAGGTAGATTACATAGAGCTAAAACAAAAGGTTTATTGCAGACTATAGATAGTGAAATGGTATTAAACAATATTCCAGAAAATTTAAGGGATGAAGATAATCAATGGGTTGGGTTAACTGTAAGAGGAAGAGTTGTTGTATATGCTAAAGATAGAGTAAATCCTTTAGATATCAATACATATGGAGACTTGGCAAATGAAAAATGGGATGATAAAATTTTAGTAAGATCTTCATCAAATATTTATAATCAATCGTTACTAGCTTCACTGATTGCTACAAAGGGTGAACAGTATGCAAGAGCATGGGCAGAAGGTGTTTTGAATAATATGGCAAGAAGGCCTAAAGGTAACGATAGAGCTCAAGCTACAGCAGTTGCAGCAGGAACTGGTGACTTAGCGATTATGAATACTTACTATATTGGAAAGATGTTAAACTCTTCTAATCCAGAAGAAGTAAAAGTAGCTAAGCAAGTAGGAGTACGTTTCTTAGAACCAACACATGTTAATGTAAGTGGGATTGGACTTACTAAGCATGCTAAAAATAAAGAGAATGCTATTAAGTTAATTGAATTTTTAGCAAGTAAAAAAGCTCAAAAATTCTTTGCTGAAGCTAATTATGAGTATCCAGCAAATCCAAATGTAGAGCCTTCAGCATTGTTGAACTCATGGGGAGATTTTGAAACTCAAGATATCAACCTAACTAAATTAGGAGAATTTAATCAGAAAGCAGTTGAAATTTTTAATGAAATAGGATGGCAATAATCTATTTAAACTAAATGTGTAGCTTTAGAGTAGGATTTAAGTATATCATTATATAGGTATAATGTAACACTTTTGCTACTAGCTTTTAGCTGTTCCTACGGGTTCGAAAATCATAAACCCTTCGTGATAAATCTGCTATTAGCTAAGACCTTAAAAGCTAAAGCCTAGAAGCCAGTAGCTAGCAGCTAATAGAAACTGTCGCAATCTCTATCTTAAGTTACACTTTAAGCTCTATATCTAAGGCAGCCAAAGGGGCTGCCTTTCTTTATAAAAAAATTATAACAAGTTAGGTGAATAAAATTGTTAAAGAGCAGAAATTTAAAATCTTTGTTTAATATCTGGTCAGTTTCAAGCTTTATCATTATTATGTTGGTTCTAATCCCAAATGCTAATATTTTATTAAATATTTTTGAACCAGTAAATGAAAATTGGAATCATATTAAAGAATACTTATTACAAGATTATATAGTCAACTCAACTATTCTAGTTCTCTTTACGGGGATTTTTTCTATTTTAATCGGCTTAATACCTGCCTGGTTAATTAGTCAATATGAATTCCCATTTCGTGATTTCTTTAAATGGGCATTGATCTTACCTTTAGCAATACCACCTTATATTGGAGCTTACACCTATAATGGGATGTTAAATTATACAGGAATCCTACAGACTACTTTAAGGAGTATGGGGATAAGTGTAAATCCAGCTTATTTTGATATTATGAATAGTTCTGGAGCAATATTTATTTATACAATCTTTTTGTTTCCGTATGTCTATATTATTACAAGGTCATTTTTATCAAAACAAAGTGCTTCTTTAGTAGAGGCTGCTAGAACTTTGGGAAAAGGACCTTTACAGATTTTCTGGCATGTTATTTTACCGATTTCTAGAGGAGCTATAGTGGCAGGAGTCAGTCTAGTAATCTTAGAAGTGCTAAATGATTATGGTGTTGTAAAATACTTTGGTATCCCAACCTTTAGTACAGCTATTTTTAAGACTTGGTTTTCAATGGGAGATTTAAATTCAGCAGTAAGGTTATCTGCTTTATTAATGGTCTTTGTTTTTGGAGTTCTTCTAATAGAGAATTTTTCGCGGGGAGGAAAGAGGTACAGTTATAGTACCACTAAGGTTAGACCTATCTCTAGAATCAAACTATCAGGTATAAAAGCTTTTTTAGTATCAGCTTTATGTTCATCTATCTTTGCTATTGGGTTTTTAATACCTACAGCACAATTGCTTCATTGGGTTTGGTTAAGTTATGCTAAGGTTTTGGATATAGATTTCTTGATTTTGTCCTTTAATTCAATCTTTGTAGCATTATTTACTTCGATACTAATTGTAGTTATTTCAATAATCGTAGCTAATACTGTGAGAATTAGTGATAATATCTTTTCTAAAATCTATTCTAAGATAGCGATATTAGGTTATTCGATTCCAGGAGCGGTTATAGCAGTAGGTGTTCTATTATTTTTCCTAGGATTAGATAATATTATATATTCTGGTAACCTAGTCTTAACTTCAACTATTTTAATGCTTGTTTTTGCTTATATTATTAGATTTTTAGCTATTGGTTATAATTCTGTAGAATCTGGCTTTGATAAAGTGGGTAAAAGTTTTTTTGAAGCTTCTCGTACTTTAGGTATAGGTATTACTGAAACCTTCTTTAAGGTTGATTTACCAATGATTAAACCAGCTATCAGCAGTGCTTTTCTACTTGCTTTAATTGAAATACTTAAAGAGTTACCACTAACTTTAATCTTAAGGCCTTTTAACTTTGATACATTGGCTACTAAAGCCTTTGAATATGCAAGTGACGAAATGATACATGAAGCTGCTATTTCATCTATAATTATAATATTTATCTGTAGTCTAGCTATATATGGGATTCATAAGCTGAGTGTTAAGAGGGGGGCTAAAAATGTTAATTGAAATTAAAGATTTGGATTTTAGATATAAGAACTCTAAGGTCGATACCTTAAATGATTTTAATCTTGCTGTAGATACTGGTGAAATAGTCTGTCTACTAGGGGAAAGTGGAAGTGGAAAAAGTACAGTTTTACGTTTGCTTTCAGGTCTTGAGGAGCCAGATGAAGGTCTGATCAAGATTGGTAGCAAGATAATAGTTGATAATGATACTTTTATCTTACCTGAGAAAAGGGGGATTGGGATGGTTTTTCAGGATTACGCCTTATTTCCTCATATGTCAGTTGCAGAGAATATATTATTTGGTGTAAAGAAGAATGATAAAGAGTATAAAAAGGAAAAAATAAGTGAATTATTAAAATTGGTAGGGCTAGAGGAACTAAAGGATAGGTATCCTTATCAGATCAGTGGAGGACAACAACAGCGAGTAGCTTTAGCAAGAGCTTTGGCAATAGAACCTTCATTAATATTGATGGATGAACCTTTTAGTAATCTTGATGCTAGTTTGCAATCTAGAATTAGAGAAGAGCTAAAAGCTATTATTAAAAAGAGTGGAGTGACTGCAATCTTTGTTTCACATGATAAAGATGATGCTATCAATATAGCTGATAAGATAGTTGTTTTAAGAGATGGTGAGATTGTTCAGCAAGGTAAGGCCAAAAATATAATCAATAACCCATCTTGTGCTTATGTAGCAGGCTTATTTTCATAAATTAGGTATTGAATAGATATTGAGATGATTTCATATCAATTTACAGTGTACAGTTGATAGTTAAATTCAAAATCTTACACCTCATCTCCCAGCCCCACGAGTCTAAAAAGCGAGACTCTTCGTGCAAAATCAGCTTCTCCTAATCTTAGGAGAAAGTTAGAGGGAGGTGTGATAGGTTTTAATTCTTTACTTTTCAAAATTGCCGCAATATAACTATTCTCTTAAATAATTTTTTATAAAAAATTATTTAAGAGAATAAGTGTGAATTATAAAATTTTATAAAAAACAATAAAATTTATTGACAACTAAAATAAAATGGGTTATAATTTAACCATAAGATAACAATAAAATTATTTTTATAAACATTTCCGGAAGCGTTACCGGTATCGATAACGGAGCTAAAACTATAACTGAATATTAAGTGGTTATAAAACTATAAGGCTATAAGAACCCACTTTACTTGATGAAGAGTATTCTTTATTAGGTATTGGTGGGTTCTTTTTTATTAAGCCCTCCGGAAACGTTACCGGTATCGATTACAATGATAAGTATTTAGTTTAAATTTATAGCGAAATATAGTTAAAAAGTTATTTGATTAACAATTTTAGTTATAAAAGTCTATATGATATTAGTTTGATTTTGTTTGGAGGTGCTAAAGATTAAAGTTACAATTAAGGATATTGCTAAGGAAGCAGGTGTTTCTACTACTACAGTTTCTAGAGTATTAAATGATAAACCAGATGTTAGTGAAGCAACTAAGAAGAAGATTCAAAAGGTTATAGATAAGTTAGGCTATAATCCTAATGGTATTGCAAGAGGATTGGTCCTACAAAAGACTCATACTATTGGGCTGATTATTCCCGATATAAGTAATCCTTTCTTTCCAGAGGTAGCAAAGGGTGTAGAAGATAGGGCTAGAGAATTAAATTATTCCGTTATCTTCTGTAATACAGATAATGATAAGGAAAGAGAGAAAGAGGCTATTGCTTTAATGAAGAGTAAGCATGTAGATGGAATAATATTATCTCTATCTATTAGCAATAAAGAAGAACTTTATAAATTAGAAGAAAAGAATTTTGACGTAGTACAGATAGATAGGAAGATTCCAGATTCTAATTATCAAGCAGTTGTAATTGATAATACTTTAGGAGCTTATAATGCAACCTCTCATCTAGTAGAATTGGGGCATACAAAGATAGCTCATGTAACAGGGGATTTAGAAATTCAGACCGGTCAAGATAGACTGGAAGGTTTCAAGAAAGCTATAGCTAATTTTGATCTTAATTATAAGGAAGAGTGGATTGTTGAAGGTGATTTTAGCAAAGAGTCAGGCTATCAGGCGATGAAGAAGTTATTAAGATTAAAAGATAGACCTAAAGCAGTGTTTATAGCTAATGATCTGATGGCAATTGGAGCTTATGAAGCAATTTTTGAAATGGGATTAGGGATACCAGAGGATATATCTGTGGTAGGTTATGATGATATTGAGATAGCTTCTATTATTAAGCCAGGGTTAACTACTATGACTCAGTCTAAATATAAATTAGGACAGGCTGCTGCTGATATGTTGATTGCTAAGATAGATAGCAAGGAAGAGGTTGATGATGAAGATATCATCTTAAATCCTAAGTTAATAATTAGGGATTCTACAAGGGGGTATGAAGATGAGTGATGATATTTTAGTAATTGGTAGTATGAATATGGATTTAGTAGTACAAACTCCTAGAGCACCTAAAAAAGGTGAGACCATTATGGGAAGTGATTTTAGTCAAATCCCTGGTGGAAAAGGAGCCAATCAGGCTCTAACAGCAGGAAAATTAGGTGGGGAAGTTAACTTTATAGGATGCTGTGGACAGGATGCTTTTGGAGATGAATTATTAGATAGTCTCAAAACAGGTGGAGTAAATATAGATGATGTACTACGAGTAGAGGGGAGTTCAGGAATTGCCAATATTACCATTGAAGATGATGGTGATAATCGAATTATTGTAGTTGCTGGAGCAAATTCTAAGATTACTCCAGAGGCTATTGAAAGCTTTGAATCTAAGATTAAAGCAGCTAAAATATTATTACTTCAATTAGAAATTCCTTTAGAAAGTGTAAGTAAAGCGATTGAGCTTGCTAATAAATATGATACTATTGTTGTTTTAGACCCAGCTCCAGCTGTAAAGTTACCTGAAAAGCTTTATAGTATGATTGATTATTTACTTCCTAATGAAGGTGAACTAGATTTATTATTAGAAGACTATGAGGTTAATACTTTGCAAGAGAAGGTAGAATTATTATTAGATTTAGGAGTAAAGCAGATTCTACTCACTCAAGGTGGAGATGGGATTACTATTTACAGTAATGGTAGAGAAGAGAACTATGATGCACTTAAAGTAGATGTAGTCGATACTACAGCAGCTGGTGATTCTTTTGCAGGAGCTTTTGCTTATGGCTTACAAAAAGGATGGACTGAAGGAGAAGCTATTAGATATGCTAATTCTGTAGCAGCTTTATCAGTAACTAAACTAGGTGCACAAAGCTCTTTGCCTACAAAAGAGGATGTAGCTAAATTCCAAGCAGAAAGGGGTTTATAAGATGAAAAAAAGAGGTGTTTTAAATCTTCCTATTTCAAAGACGATTGCAGAGCTAGGACATACTGATAAATTAGTAATTTGTGATGCTGGTTTACCTATACCTCAGGATGTTAATAGGATTGATTTAGCATTAAAGGCAGGTACACCTAAATTTATAGAAGTTTTAAAGACTATTTTGGATGAGATGGTGGTAGAAAAAGCAATTTTAGCTGAAGAGATTAAGGAGATAAGTCCAGAATTATTAAAAGAAGTAAAGGAGGCTTTAGGAGATATTACTATTGAGTTTACTTCCCATGAAGAGTTTAAAAAGTCAAGTCAGAAATCTAAAGGAATTATTAGAACTGGTGAAGTTACTCCATATGCTAATATTATTCTAATTTCAGGAGTTGATTTTTAATGGCAGAAAAGGAACTAATCTTAGAGATGAAGGATATAGTCAAAACTTTTCCTGGAGTTAGGGCCCTTGATGGTGTTAATTTGAAGCTTTATAAGGGTGAGGTTCATGCTCTGTTAGGAGAAAATGGTGCTGGAAAGTCGACTTTAATGAAGGTTATGAATGGTATTCACAAAAGAAATGGTGGAGAGATCTATTTAAATGGTGAAAAGGTAGAGTTTCAAAATCCCAAAGAAGCTCAAAAAGCAGGATTGGCAATTATCCATCAGGAATTGGAGTTGGTTCCAGAGCTGACAGTAGCAGAGAATATATTTTTAGGTCGTGAACCTCGTAAAGGATTTTTAGTTGATTTCAAAGAGTTGATTAAAAGAACTCAAGAGGTTATAGATAGATTAGGGGTAGATATAGATCCACGTTCTAAAGTTGGAGATTTGAATATTGGTAATCAACAGATGATAGAGATAGCTAAGGCTTTATCTCAAAATGCTAATATTATTATTATGGATGAACCTACATCTTCGCTAACACCCACAGAGATAGATATTCTAGCTGATTTGATTGAGAGATTGAAGAATAAAGGGATAGCTATTGTATTCATCTCTCACAGAATGGAAGAAATATTTGGAATCTGTGATAAGGTTACAGTATTAAGAGATGGTAAATACATTGGTGAAGTTCAGGTAGAGGATACTAATGAAGATGAATTGATTAATATGATGGTAGGTCGTAAATTGGAGAGTAGATTTCCAGAGATTAAGCATAGACCATCAGATAAGATATTAGAAGTGAAAGATTTAGTAGTGCCAGGTAAAGTAGAAAAAGCCTCCTTTGAATTATACAAAGGAGAGGTATTAGGAATAGCAGGATTAATGGGTTCAGGTAGAACAGAATTGGCTAAAACGATCTTTGGTTTATTTAAGCCTAGTGAGGGAGAGATATATGTTAAAGGAGAGAAAGTTAATATAAATTCTCCTAAAGAGGCTATAGGTTTAGGAATATATTATTTAAGTGAGAGTCGTAAGGATGAGGGCTTAGTTCTTGGAATGAGTGTAGAAGAGAATACATCCTTATCTATTCTTAATAAAATTACTAAGTTTGCTTTGATTGATAACAAAGAAGAAGAAAAATTGGCTAAAAAGTATGTTCAAGGTTTAAAAGTTAAGACTCCTCATATTAAGCAGAAAGTTAAGAACTTAAGTGGGGGAAATCAACAGAAGGTAGTTATCTCTAAATTATTAAGTACTAAGCCAGATATTATTATCTTAGATGAGCCTACTAGGGGAATCGATGTAGGGGCTAAAAAAGAGATTTATGAATTGATTTCTCATCTGGTCAATGATGGATCTGCAGTGATTTTGATCTCATCACAATTACCAGAAGTACTAAACTTAAGTAATCGAATCTTGGCTATGGGAGAAAATCAGATTATGGGAGAAATTGATGCAAAGGATGCAACACAAGAGAAAGTAATGAAATTGGCTACAGGGGGGATTTAAATTGACAGCAAAGAGTAAAGAATCTCAAATAATCAAGCTAGCTGCTAAATTTAAGTCAGCTATTGGACTTATAGGTCTTATAATTGTAATGAGTTTTTTAAGTGAATATTTCTTAACAGTTCATAATTTAATGAATGTGACTAGACAGGTCTCTATAAATGCAGTTTTGGCATTAGGAATGACTTTTGTAATCTTAACTGGTGGAATTGATTTATCTGTAGGTTCAGTCTTGGCTTTATCATCAGTAATTACAGCAGGATTAATGTCTAGTGGAATGAATATTGCCTTAGTTTTAATTGTTGGCATTGGTGTAGGGACATTATTAGGCTTATTAAATGGTATATTAGTAGCTAAAGGCAAGATGCAACCCTTTATAGTTACTTTGGGGATGATGACTATTGCTAGAGGTTTGACTTTGATTTATTCTAATGGTAGACCAATTTCGGGTTTTGATAAAGCTTTTAGGTTCTTAGGAACTGGGCATCTTTTAGGGGTTCCAGTACCAGTAATTATTATGTTTGCTTTATTAGCAGTTAGTTATGTTGTTTTAAAGAAGACTCCTTTTGGTAGATATGTCTATGCTATTGGTGGTAATGAGAAAGCGACTGAATTATCTGGGATAAATACTGATAAGATTAAAATTGGAGTTTATGCTATTAGTGGTTTCTTAGCATCAGTTAGTGGTATTATTCTAGCTTCTCGTTTGAATTCTGCACAACCTACAGCAGGTACAGGTTATGAGTTAGATGCTATTGCAGCTGTAGTGTTAGGTGGGACTAGCTTAGCAGGAGGTCAAGGTGGAATTGTTGGTACGATTATCGGTGCTTTAATCATTGGAATTTTAAATAATGGATTGAATCTATTGAATGTATCTTCATTTTACCAGTTAGTTGCTAAAGGTGCAGTAATTCTGATTGCAATCTTCTTAGATACAAGAAGTCAAAAAAGAGATTAAATTAATCTCTTTTTAAATAAAAATATAATCTTAAATTGCAATAATAAATTGAACATTTTTAAACTGTAATAATTTGGTTATTTAGTCATAAAGAATTTGTTTTAATTTATCTTCAAATATTTCATCAGGGGTTAGGTAATCTAAGATTTTTCTTGGTAAAGTATTGCACCAGTTTTGGACTCTAGCAATAGATTCAATAGAGAATTGGTTTAGACTATTACCTTTAGGGATAAAGCGTCTTATAAGACCATTATGACGCTCATTAGTTCCTCTTTCCCATGATGAATATGGATGTGCAAAGTATACTTTAGTATCACTAATTTGCTCTAAAAATGACATTTGAGCAAACTCAGAGCCATTATCACAAGTGAAGCTTTTAAATACTTTTGGAAAACAATCTCCTGCTTCATTAACGAGCTTTAAAATAGCATCTTGAACTGCTTGAGCAGTCTTGGCAGGGATTTTACGAATAATTTCTTTACGAGTCATACGTTCTGTCATAGTAAGTAAAACTGATTCATTTTTAGTCTTTTTGCCTATCATAGTGTCAATTTCCCAGTGACCAAACTCACTACGATTATTAATACTTTCAGGGCGTTGATCTATACTTATACCAAGCTTCTTTTTATTATTTTTAGTACGATTTGTTTTTGAAGAGCGTTTAAGCTTTAAGGGTAAATCAATGTTTTTGATTGTCAATAATCCAGCGTTAACATAGTTATACAGCGTCTTAGTAGACACCATTTCTGACTTTGAAAATTTATTATGAAGTTTTGCTGCACCACATATAGCATCAAGAGAATGTCCTTTTTGGTAGAATTGTTCCACAACATAGTCAATAAAGTATTCACATTGTAAAAGCTTAAACTTAGGACCACAATTTTTGCGATTAGATTCATAAACTCTTTGACCAGTGTCAGGATAATAAGCCATAACCTTTTTATTAGCTTTAATTTGAGAAACTGTACCACGTTTTAGCTCGTTTCTAATCGTATTAGAAGCTCTACCTAAACGTTTTGCAATAGCATTTGGATTCATTCCTTCGGAATGTAATAATGCAATTTGACCACGTTCATAAGCATTTAAGTGTTTATTTTTTCGGGATTTTGGTGTATCATTTAAGTAAGTCATAGTGTGCACCCTCCTGTAATTGGTTACTTTGTGGTGATTTAATTATATTACAGTTTGGTGCCCTATGGCTATTTTTATTTTGTTCAATTTGATTTTACAATGAAGCATAAAAATATAATTACAAAATATTTCAAGGGGGTTATAATTAATGTTTAAGAAATTAGTAACATTAGGATTAGTACTTTTGATGGCTATGGGATTGTTTGGGTGTGCTAAGAATGGAGCTAAAGATGATGGTAAGTTAAAAATAGGCTTTGCAGTCTCTACTCAGAATAACCCTTTCTTTGTGGATATGAAAAAAGGATTAGAAGCTAAAGCAGAAGAATTAGATTTTGATGTATTAACTGTAGATGCTCAAGATGATGCAGCTAAACAATTAAGTAGTATTGAAGATTTAATTATGAAAGGTATTGATGTATTGGTAGTTAACCCAGTAGATGGTGACGCAGTAGTAACTGCAATTGAATCAGCTAATAATAGTAATATTCCAGTCATTACAGTTGATAGAGGTGCTAATGGTGGTGAGATTACTGCTCATATTGCTTCTGATAATGTAGCAGGAGGAGAAATGGCAGCTGACTTTATAGCTGAAAAGATTAATAAAGCAGGAAAAGTAGTAGAGTTAGAAGGTATTGCAGGAACATCTGCTGCCCGGGATAGAGGAAAAGGATTTAATCAAGGAATTGATAAATATAACAATATAGAAGTTGTAGCTAGTCAGCCTGCTGATTTTAATAGGGCTAAGGGTATGACAGTTATGGAAAATATCTTACAATCACAAAGAGATATTGATGCAGTATTTGCTCATAATGATTCAATGGCTTTAGGTGCTATGGAAGCAATTGAAGCTACAGGAAGAGATATTATCATAGTAGGATTTGATGCTATTGATGATGCAGTACAAGCTGTTAAAGATGGCAAGATAGATGCCACTGTTGCTCAGCAACCAAGCTTAATTGGAGAGATGGCAGTAGAGACAGCTCAGAAAATTGCTGATCAAAAAGAAGTAGAAGACTTTATTAAAGTTCCGTTAAAATTAGTTAAATAATAAGCATATATACTAAAAGTATCTACCTCTGAAGGTAGATACTTTTTTAGTAAATGAGTTATATAGTTAGAAAGCCTGGATTGCAAATGTTTTTGTGAGCCTAAAAATTGCTTTCTAATCCTAGGAATATCCCAGATTGATTATGATTGAAATTTTCTTTTAGTTTTAAATTATTTGGATCTACATAACCTGAATTAATATTATCTAGATATCGAGTAAAATTATACCCTAGTCTTGCTGTTAGGTTTTCGGCAAGTTTTGATTTTAGTCCTATTTTTGCTTCATACTTTTTAATACTATCTGAAATTTCATCGACGGTTTCGTTATTTTCTATTTTTCCTTCTAACTTAGCTTTTGGAATATAATTTATTTTTCCAAATAGAGATAATCTATCATCTAAGTCTACTTCAGCATTTCCGGCTAAAATTAATCCATGTTCCCGAGAAGAAACATTCATATCTGGAAAGTAATTAGAAGATAAATTTGCTGAACCATAACTATATCCTAAACCTAATTGAGCAGATAATTTTTCACTATTAAATATATTATTCATTATGGATAGATTTAACTTATTAATTCGGAGTCCTATACTATATTGATCGATTCTGCTAAAAGTATAGTCTCCTAAAAAAGACCAATGATCTTTTATCATAAACTCTCCACCCAAGGATTTGTAAGATGTATCAGACTCTAAAATTTCAAAGGATATAGAATTTTCTGCAAAACTTGTTGTTGCTATAGTTGTGATAAATACTAGTGCGACTAATGCTACGATTAATTTCTTCATTTGATACTCCTTTCTAATTTGTTCTCAACTTATTAACTTCTAAAAATAATTAGCAAATCCTCTTGTTAATTATCAGCATCTATGTATTCTTTATTAATAAATAAATATATTTAAATAAGATGACATATTATTCTTAGATTAAAGTAGTTTAAGTTTTGCAATATGGAGTAGTAATATAGGAATCTTTATAGTTATCCAACTTTAGAATGAAATCTAAATATGTATCTATAGGATAATAAAGTTACACTTCAGTAACTAGTAACTTGTTCTGTCGCTTTATACTTAAAGTAGATTTTTTATTTTTGAGTAAAGGGCTTTGAATAATAATCTAGAAATATTAATAATGAAATGATATTAATTTAAATGAGATCTAAATAATATAAACAAGTAATAATTGATGAGAGGGAGGATTTAAAATTGGCAAGTAAAAATTTAGTAGAAGCAGAAGTCAAAAGTATGGTTAAAGAGTTGTTAAGTGAAAGAGAAGACTTATGTGACTGTGAACAATGTCAAAATGATATTATAGCATTAGCTCTTAATAATCTGAGACCACGGTATGCAGGTAGTGAGAATGGTAGTGTTGTAATTGATAGTGTAGATATTTCTAGTACACAAACTAAGATGGATGTTTATCGAGTGGTTATTAATGCGGCTAAAGCAGTAAGTGAAAGACCACATCATAATAGAGAATAGAATTATGAAGCTAATATAAATCAAAGCAGGTGATAGTTAACTATCACCTGCTTTGATTTATATATAAGTAAAATAATAGGAAATAGAAATTAAGCAAATAATAATTAAAAAGAAATGAATAAGGTGAGTTTTTAATGTCAGAATATTTGGAAGCTATTTGGAGATCAGTAGTTGTCTTTCTTTTATTAGCAGTATTAACCAGATTGATTGGTCGTAAATTATTATCACAAATTACTTTTTTTGAATTTGTAACTGGAGTGACAATAGGTACAGTAGCTGGTGCTTATATTGTAAATGCAATTAGAGGTATTTGGGTTCTATTAGCACCAGTTGTATTAGCTATATCTACTATTGGGCTTAGTTATCTAACAATTAAGAGTTTAAGAATTAGAAAATTAATCGAAGGGGAACCGGTAGTGATAATTCAGAATGGAAAGATACTAGAAAAGAATATGCTAAAGGCTAGATATAACTTAGACCATTTAGAAATGCAATTAAGGGACAAAGGAGTTTTTAATTTAAATGAAGTAGAATTTGCTATTTTAGAATCTACCGGTAAGTTAAGTGTTTTAAAGAAGACCCCCTTTGTTCCTGTAACACCGACTGATCTGAATTTGGAGACAAGTTACAAGGGAATAGCTACAGAGATCATTAAAGATGGTGAAGTATTAGAGCAGAATTTAAAGCAGAATAACTTAGATTTTAAGTGGCTATATAATGAACTTAGAAAATCTGGAATAAATGATATTTCTAAAGTTATGTTAGCAAGCTTAAATACTGATGGTTTCTTGTATATAGATTTAAAAGATTCTTCCCCTGTTTATAATCAGAAAGTAGAAGATTAATTTCAAATTTGATTAATAGATCTCAAGTTTCTGAAAGGAGGAAGTGAAATTATAGATAGAGAAGAGGTATTAAAGAAAGTAAAAAAATGGGTGCGAGAAGTAGGAGAATTACAACTAGAAAAATTGAATGATAATCTAAAGGTTAGAACAAAGTCAAATAAGAATGATTTAGTTACAGAAGTAGATGAACTATCAGAAGAAATATTGATGGATTATATAAATCAGGAATATCCTGATCATTCAATTTTATCTGAAGAGAGTGGTGTTAAAGAGAGAGACTCAAAGTATAAATGGATCATAGACCCTTTAGATGGAACAACTAATTATGCTCATGGTTTTTCCTTATTTGCTATATCTGTAGCTTTAAAACATAAAGGTGATACTATTGTAGGAGTAGTTTATTTGCCAAGTTTAAAAAAATTATATTATGCTCTTAAAGGAGAAGGGGCTTTTGTAGGGCAGAAAAGATTAGAGGTATCCACAACTAAGCACTTAGATGAATCCTTATTGATTACTGATCTTTCTTATTATAGAGATAAAGATCCAGATGAAAATATTAATTATTTCAATAAAATAATTAAAGAGGTAAGAGGGGTGCGTAAAACTGGTAGTGCGGCATTAGATCTATGTTGTATAGCAGAAGGAAGTTTAGATTGTTTTTGGGAATTAGAGTTAAAACCTTGGGATATAGCAGCAGGATCTTTAATTATTGAAGAGGCTGGAGGAAGAGTTATTACTTTTTCTAAAGAAGCTAAGCTTACCATAATAGCAGCTAATAAGATATTATCTACCACATTAATGGAAAAAATAAAAAAATAAGAAGAGGCTCCTAATAGGAGCCTCTTCTTATTTTTGCTAATGGAGATGAATACTTTTATTGCATCTAGGGTAGCGTCTTGTATATAATAAAAATGAAAGAATAGATATGGGAGGTAGATTATGGAACTTAAGATTTTAGTAGTAGATGATGATAAAAATCTATGTAGACTAATGGAGGTCTACTTAAAAAAGGAGAAATATAAAGTAATCGTAGTAAATAATGGTCAAGAAGCAATAGATAAATTCCATGAAGAAAATCCACATTTGATTATATTGGATATTATGTTACCTAAGATGAATGGGTGGGAAGTTTGCCAAGAGATTAGAAAACAGTCAAATATCCCTATATTAATGTTAACTGCTAAAGGTGAAAAAGATGATAAATTAAAAGGTTTAGGAATAGGTGCAGATGATTATGTAACTAAGCCTTTTGACCCAGATGAATTAGTAGCTAGAGTTAAAGCAATTTTAAGAAGAGCAGGAAATATAAAAAGGGATGGAGAAAATCTGGTTTTTCCTAACCTCAAGATAAATAATAAAAAACATCAAGTAATTTTAAAAGGTCAAGAGTTAGAATTAGCGCCCAAAGAGTATGATTTGCTTTATTTTTTATCAAAGCATGAGAAGCAGGTATTTAGTAGAGAACATTTATTAGATAGAGTATGGGGGTTTGATTTTATAGGTGATATTAGAACAGTAGATACACATATTAAAAGGTTAAGAAAGAAGATTGATGAGCAGTTAGATAAGTATAAATATTTTCATACAGTTTGGGGAGTGGGATACAAATTTGAAATTATTAAAGAGGATTAATACAATATCAGGTAAATTAATGATACTATTTACTATTATTATTTTATTTACACTATTTATTTTGGGAGGGTTATTATCATATTTAGTTAAAGGTTATTATTATGATAGTACAGAGAAAAAATTTATTGATCAGGGTAATAAGATATCTAAATTAGTACAGAAATCTCTTTATGAAGGAAATTATGATGAAACCATCTCATTTTTAAGGAATTCACAACGTTTTTTTGAAGGTAATGTCTGGATTGTAGATTCTAAAGGTTTAATTTTAGCAACTACTCAACAGAAAGAATTACAAGGAGTTAGATTGAATAAAGAGGAGGTAAAACAGGTTTTTCAGGGTAAGATAGTTAAAAAGCGAGGCTTTTCTAATTACTTTGATGAGCCTGTACTATTTGTGGCAGTACCAATTATATTTTCAAAGAAAGTTATTGGAGCTGTATTTGTTTATTCTCCTTTAGCTGGTATTACATCCACCTTAAGTGATCTAAAAGATTTAATCCAATATGCAGCTTTTATTGCTATTATATTGACTTTGCTTTTAAGCTTTACCCTATCTAAAAGTTTTTCTAAGCCATTAAAAAAGATGCAGAAGATATCTTTGAATATGGCTCATGGTGACTTTGATGAGAGAGTAAAAATAAATTCTAATGATGAGGTGGGGCAATTAGCTTCATCCTTTAATTACTTAGCAGATAAACTACAAGAGACCATTGCTTCCCTGCAAAATAAAGAGGAGTTACAGCGTAGGTTTGTAGCAGATGTTTCCCATGAATTAAGAACACCTTTAACTTCAATACAAGGCTTTGTTAAGGCTTTAAGAGATGGAGTGTATGATAGCAAAGCTGATAAGGAAGAATATTATCAGATTGTATTAACAGAGGTAAAAAGGTTAATTAGACTGGTTAATGATTTATTAAATTTATCTCAAATTGAATTAGGCCAAATTAAAATGGATATAAAAAGATTGGATTTAAAAGCTGTTATAAGGCGTTCTATTAGAAACTTATTACCTAGAATCAAAGAAAAAGATCTAAAGATAAGAATTGATTTATCTAAAGATTTACCCTTAGTATTGGCAGATAGAGATAGAGTGGAACAAGTATTGATTAATTTAGTAAGTAATGCAATTGACTTTACCCCTAAAGGTGAAGAGATAAAAATTTCTTCGGAGTTAAAAGATGATAGAGTTTTAGTGATGATTGAGGATAATGGTCCAGGAATTCCTAAAGGTGAAATAGATGATATTTGGAATAGGTTTCATAAAGTTGATAAGGCCCGGACTAGAGATAGAGGTGGAACAGGGCTTGGATTATCTATTGTTAGAGAGATAATTCGTCAACACCAGGGAGAAGTTTGGGTAGAAAGTAAGATAGGCGAAGGGTCAATATTTGGTTTTAGCCTTTTAGCTGATGATTAAAAATTAAACTCTAAAATTTATTGTATTCGTCATATTTTCGTCAAGAATACTTCTTATAATAATTGTAATAGTAATAAATATGAAAATAGGAGGTATCTTAAATTATGAAAAATTTAAGAAGATCTATATTAATTACTAGTTGTTTACTACTAATTGTCATTTTATTAGGTACTACTTTATTTAATAATTCAGCTAATGCTTTTTGGAATAATGATAAAGAAGAAATTCAGCAAGATAAGGATGTTAGAAATAAAATTATTATTCCACAAGAAGAAGCTGTTAAAAGGGCAGTTAAAAAAGTTGGACCTGCGGTGGTTAGTATTATGACCCGGGATGTTGAAATTGTTCGAGATTTCTTTTATAATCCAGTTCCTCAAGAAAGAAAGGGGCTTGGTTCAGGGGTTATTATAGATAAAGAAGGTTATATTTTGACTAATCATCATGTTATTGATAATGCCGATAAGATAAAAGTATTGTTATCAGATGGACGCAAATTTAAAGCTAAATTAATTGGGTCAGATCCAAGAAATGATTTGGCAGTAATTAAGATTGAAGGTAAGGACTTACCAGTAGCTAAATTGGGTGATTCAGATAAGTTAGAGGTAGGTCAGTTGACTATTGCTATTGGTAGTCCCTATGGTATCGAGTTTAGTAATACTGTTACTACAGGAGTTGTAAGTGCTTTAGGTAGAGAGATTAGAACTGGTAAGAGAGGTCATATTTTAGAGAATTTGATTCAAACTGATGCCTCTATTAATCCAGGGAACAGTGGTGGACCATTATTAGATAGCCAAGGGAGAGTAATTGGTATTAATACTGCTATTATTGGAGATGCTCAGGGAATTGGTTTTTCAATTCCAGTTAATAAAGCTAAAGATATAATTGGTGACTTAATTGAATATGGTAGAGTTAAAAGGCCTTGGTTGGGAATTTATGGTAGCAAATTAACAAAAGAGATTATTAATTATTATAATCTGCCAGTAGAACATGGTGTATTAATTGCTAGAGTTATTATGGATAGTCCAGCCGATAAAGCAGGATTATCTAATAATAATATTATTATTGAAGCTGATCATCAAAAGATAAAAGATATGAGTGATTTGCAAGAGATAATTAATAAAAAAGGTATTAATTCAAAATTGAAATTATTAATTATGGATAACGAAGGCAATTTAAAACCAATTACAGTTAAATTAGAAGAAATGAAGACAGAAAATAATTAAAATAAGTATTTGATCTTTTTGAAGGTCAATATTGGCTGTCATCCTTTTCAATTATTAATAAGGGTGGCAGTTTAATATATTACTTAAAAAGGAGTGATGTCTTTTTAATGAATAAAAAAATTTCACTAATCATACCGGCTTATAATGAAGTAGAAACAATTGGTCAAGTAATAAAAACAGCTAAAAAAAGTGATATTTTTAATGAAATAGTAGTAGTTAGTGATGGTTCTACAGATGGTACAGTTCAAAAAGCATTAAATTATAATGTTAAAACTATTGCTTTACCAAGTAATATAGGTAAGGGTGCTGCGATGTCTGTAGGTATAGATAATACTACTTCGGAGATAATAGTATTTTTAGATGGAGATTTAGTCAACTTAGAAGTCAATCATATTAAAGAGTTAGTCAAACCTATTTTGTTAGATGACTTTGATATGAGTTGTGGTGTCTTTATTGAAGGTAGAGATTCTACAGATTTTGCTCAAAAAATAACGCCTTGGTTAACAGGTCAGAGAGCTTTAAAAAGAGATGTATTGGATTGTTGTGCTGATTTAAAGTCATCTAAATTTGGTGCAGAATTGTTTTTGACTAAGATTGCTATAGAGAAGTCTTTAAAGGTGAAGAAGGTTATTTTAAAAGGACTAACTCATAGAACAAAAGAGGAGAAAAGAGGCTTAATTAAAGGTTTTATTTCTAGAATGAAGATGTATTGGCAAGTCTTTGACTATTTTAGAAGGAATAATTTAAATTATAACCATATAAATACAGTAATGAAATAAAGAAGGTGGATTATTTGAATAATCCACCTTCTTTATTAATGTTTATGAAATTCGCCGATAAATTTAGGTTCTACTTCTAATTTTATATTATTTTTCTTATATATCTTCTCTTGGACTAAATTAATTAAATTTTTTACATCTTCAGCTGAGGCATTGCCTAAATTAACAATAAAGCCAGCATGTTTCTTAGATACTTGAGCATCACCAACTCTAGTTCCTTTTAATCCTGCTTCATCAATTAATGCACTAGCGTAGTGATTTTCAGGACGTTTAAAGATGCTACCTGCACTAGGCATTTCCATAGGTTGTTTAGTCCATCTTTTATCAGTTAAATCATTTATAATATCTTTAATTTCTTCTTTATTACCAAACTTTAAATTAATCTTTGCTTTAACAGCTATTAAATTTTCTTCTTGTAAGATACTATGTCTATAAGAGAGTTTTAACTCTTCTTTAGAAAGTACTACTATTTCTCCATTATGGTTGACACAGGTTACTTCACTAATAACATCTTTAATCATTCCACCATAAGCACCTGCATTCATATAGATTGCTCCACCTAAACTCCCAGGGATACCACTAGCAAATTCTAAACCTGTTAATCCAGCTTCAAAAGCTTTTTCGGATACGTCAGATAATAGAATTCCTGTTTCTGAGATGATAGTAGTTTCTTCTACTTCTATTTTATTTAGCTTTTCTGTATTAATCACTAACCCTCTAAAGCCTTTATCACCTACTATAACATTACTACCTTTTCCTAAAATAAACATTTCTAAATCATAATCTTTAGTTTTTCTTAGTACTTTTTGTAAATTTTCGATATTATGGGGTGTTATAAAAATATCAGCAGGTCCACCAATTTTAAAGGTGGTATGTTTTTTGAGTGGTTCATTAAATTGTATATCTAAGCCTTTAATCTCTTCTAAACTGGCTTTTAAGTTTTGATTTAGCATTTTATAAGAATAAGCCTCCTTTATATTTATTATTTAAATTATAGTCATTTAACTCTAGAATAAACTTTAAATATGTCTTTAAGGGAAGATGAAACGACACTTTCGGAGTTAGGCGTTAGGGAATGGGAGGTAGGAAGACCTTACTACTCCCTATAACCTAACTCCTACCACCTAAAAAGGTCACAATATATACATAAAATATTATTATATCTATTTTATCATATTTCTTCTTGGCAACCAAATATGATAAAGTTAATTCATTATCTATATTTATATTATCTCAGCAAGTTAATAAAGCTATGTACTTAATAAAGTATAATATCTCTAGAGTGGTTAGTTTAAATACTTAGATATTTTATCTGCTCCTTATTATTTTTTATCTCTTCAAAAAGGATTGTTGTGATAAATCTACTGTTATCTAAAAATGTATTTCTAATAGCAATAATCTAGAGACAATAGTTCTTAGTGCTAATCAAAAATATATTATCTTAAATTTCTAATTGATCTTATTAAGGAGGTTAGTCATGAGGGATTTAATTCCATAAAACTGTAAACCTGCTTTTTTACTAAAATATTGATAAAGAATAGTAATTGTGATATCTTAAATATAAAGTTAAAAATTACTTTTCTATAGATTGTAAATAGTTAGTACTTTAATAAATTATAAGTATTATTATATAGTAAATAAATGAGGTGAAGTGATGGAATATGGTAATAGGTATGATATAAGTAAAAAGGTCAGCTTTATTGGTTTGTTTTTGAATGTTATTTTATCAGTTATAAAAGTTATAGTTGGATTTCTTTTTAAAAGTAAAGCTTTAGTAGCTGATGGTTTTCATTCTATATCTGATGTGGCTTCTACGGCAATAGTACTATTTAGTATTAAGATATCCCAGCAACCACCTGATGAAGAACATCCATATGGTCATGGCAAAGCAGAATCAATTGGGACTAAATTGTTAGGTATAATTCTAATTATGACAGGTTTTGCTTTGGCTAAAAGTACAGTAAATAATATAATTTCTGCTAAGATTGATATTCCAGGTCAACAAGTTTTGTGGGTGGCTATAATCTCTATAGTTGTAAAAGAATTATTATATCAATATACAGTCAGGATAGGGAAAAAGATAGAAAGCAAAGCGTTGATTGCTGATGCTCATCATCATAGATCTGATGCTATTTCTTCGATTGCAGCCTTAATTGGTGCTGCTGGTGCAAGGATGGGATATCCTATTTTGGATCCTATAGCAGGGTTAATAGTTGCTATTTTTATTATTAAAGTTGGATTTGAAATACTCTTAGATGCGATAGATGAATTAATGGATGCTGTTCCTAGTCAAGGGAAAATGCAAAGGATAAAAAAACAAGTTTCTGATTTAGAAAACGTAATCAAAGTCGGTGATATTAAATTAAGGGCTTATGGACCAAGATTATTTGTTGATCTAGCAGTAGTAGTTCCTGATGATTTAACAGTTGTAGAAGGGCATCAAGTTAGTGTTAAAGTGCAAGATGAGATAAAAAAAGTACACCCGAGTGTAAAAGAGGTATTAGTACATATTGATCCAGAAAGCGTTTCTGAAGATAAATAAGTAAATTTAAAGGAAAATTAAAAAGAATATAGAATAAATAAGAAAGTAGAATATATTAATAAGGGCAGGTATTATTTTGATGAACAGAAGTAATCAAAAGTTACTTATAATTTTATTAGTTTTAATATTTATCTTAGGATGTAGAGATCCTTTGGTTGTAGGTGATTTTATAGTTGATTCAGAATTTTATCATCAAAGGGGTTATCTTATAGGCAATAGTAGAGTGAAATTTAAGATTAAATTAGCCCAAAATTTTAGTCAGAATATAAGATATCAATGGACTACAAATGGAGGCCAATTTTTATCACAAGATGGGAATGAGGCTGTCTATTATTCTCCACAAACTCCAGGAGACTACAATATTAATGTAGTTATAAGTGATAAGTTAGGAAACCAAAGCACTTATAATTTTCCGTTTTCTGTAAAAGGGGCTTATCCTGAGAGGGTTGTATTGAAGGAAATAACCACTAAATCTGTAGAGTCAGGAATTAAGATAGAGTGGTCAAAATATTTGGAGAATGATTTTTATGCATATAAGATATTCAGAAGTAAGAATACATATATAGATGATAAGCCTCAGGTTATTGCTGAAATTGATTCACAAGGACAACATTCTTATATAGATTATGAAGTTGATCCATCTCAAGTATATACTTATCAAATCATGGTAATTAATAGGTATGGATATTTTTCTTTGAGCAATGAAAAGGTTCTAAAGACTTGGCAAGCTGGTGTAAAGGAGATTGAGACTAGGAATTTACTTTCGGATATTCTTACTGATCCTATTAGACCAAAGGTTTATGTTAGTGATATGAGCAATAATAAATTATTAGTTTTAGATAGCAATAAGGAGAAAATCATTAAAGAAATTAAATTATCAATAAGTCCTAAGAAGATGTTTTTAAGTAAAGATAATAATTTTCTTTTCTTAATATCTTCCAAAAGTAAGAATTTACTACAAGTTAATTTAAATAATTATACCAAAAAAAGTCACTTTTTTAATAATCAAATCAAAGATATAACAATTAGTGATAACTATATTTATTTAAATACTGAAGGTGCTTATAATTTAATTAAGTTTAATATTCTAACTGGAAAAGTTGAAGGGAAATTTAAGCTTAGAAGAAGAGAAGAATTAGTTAATGGTGAAGATATAAAAGCTATTGGGGATGAGTATTTAGTGGTTGATGAAATTTTTGGTGATGTTTTATTATATGAATTAAATGATTTTGATCAGCCAATTAAAAATTTAGCAATTGATTCTATTCAGAGTATTGTAGGACTAAAAGTTAACGATAACTATTATCTATACAATATAAATGAATATCTTGATTATGTAAAAGAGTTCGTTCTCAAAGCAAATCTTGATTTAAAGTTAAAAAATACCTTTGTAACTCAGGCATACCCAAAAGATTTCTATATAGATGAGATAGAAAAACTATTATTTATAATTTCTGATAATAAAACTATTTCTATTTTTTCTACCGAAGATTATAATTTAAAGAATAATATTAAATTTAAAAATTATTTACATCACATAGCTGTAGATAATAAGAAAAAGAAGATATATTTAATAACATCATCGATTAAATCAACAGAAAATAACATAGTTGTAGTTAATTATTAACAAGCTAAGTAAAAGTGACAGCTTTTTTATAGTAATAAGAGGAGGAGTAATGAAACTAGAGTTGTTTGAATTAGGAGTTTTAATAGTATGTATATTAATTATTTTATTTGTTTTTTATAGAAAGAAAGGGCGCAATAAGTCTTTTGCTAATTTTATATTTTCTAAATTATTAAAGTTGTGGGGCAAGATCATCAATTTTCTTATTATATTAGCTATTGTTTGGTTTAGCTTGAAGATAGGTAGTCTGTTATTAAGGAGGATATTATAAAGTGTATTATGGTGGTCGAGGACAACTATTAGAACAAATGATTGAAGAATCTAATAAACAATATTCTTTGCAACAAATAGCGGTAATTCAAAAGATACCAACTCCAGTTAAGGTGTTGAATGTTAATAACAGGACTGGAAGAATTACTAATGGGTTCTATGATAAGAAATCAACTGTAGATTATATTGGTGTTTTTCAAGGAGTTTCCATTGCTTTTGATGCTAAGGAAACTAGTGTAAATACACGCTTTGACTTGAGTAATGTCAAAGAACATCAGTATTATTATCTAAAAAATTGGTCAGAAAGTGGAGGTATTTCTTTTTTGATCATTCAGTTTACTAATTTAGATGAGAGTTATTATTTGCCTTTTGAAATATTGGATGAATTTTGGACGAATATGTTATCGGGAGGTAGGAAAAGTATTCCCTATGATATGATTGCTAAGGATAGATATAAGATAAGAAGTAGAGGGTTAATTTTTTTAGATTATTTGAGTATTGTAGATGATGTTTTGAATGAAGAAAGTTAATTAAAGTTTGATTATAGTTAATTAATTTCCTAGCTTAATCTTGATTTTTCTTTCTTAATATAATAAAATATATATGTCTATAAAGAAGTAAGTAGGTAAAGATACTAACAATTAAAAAAATAATTTAGTATTTTGCATAAATAATTTTAGGAGGGGTAGAGAATGGCAAAAAGAATTTTAATTACTGATGATGCTAATTTCATGAGAACAATGCTAGCTAAGATAGTTGAAGAAAATGGATACGAAGTAGTAGGGACTGCTGAAAATGGAGAGGTAGCAATTCAAAAATATAAAGAGTTAAAACCAGATCTAGTAACTATGGATATTACAATGCCTGGTATGGACGGAATTGAAGCTACTAAAGGTATTATCGAAGTTGACCCTAATGCTAAAATTGTTGTATGTAGTGCTATGGGGCAAAAGCCTATGGTATTAGAGGCTATTGAAGCGGGAGCTAAAGACTTTATAGTAAAGCCTATTAAACCAGAAAAAGTTAAAGAAACATTAAATAAATTATTAGGATAAATTATTATTGTTACAGCTTATGTTATAAATTTTAATTTAGATAAATACTTAATTTAAATACTAGTTATTTTAACTCAAAATTAAAAACCAGTTGGTCTATTAATAGACCAACTGGTTTTTAATTATTTAATCGTAGTAGTTGTTGAAATTAGGTTTTGATGTATAAATTTGAATAAAAAAATCAATGATAATTATGTAGAAGAAGTATTTTTGGATTAATTATCAAAACAAATCAATAATTATATCAAATTTTTTTATCAATATAAAGGGAAAGATGTTTTTTTAGAGAAATGTATAATAGAAGGTGAAATTATTTTATTATATAGTTAGTGTTATATTGTAGAAGTATCTAAGTATGTAAAATTGGTTATGATCATTTAAAATAATAGGAGGAATTTGATGTCTAATAAAGATCTTAAAGCAATAAAAGCTGCTGTGAAGGGTAGGATTCAGGGAGTTGGTTATAGAGCAAATACTCATAAAAGAGCTACTCAGTTGGGAATTACAGGTTATATTAGAAATACTGCAGGTAATAAAGTTGAGTTAGTAGCAGAGGGAAAAGAAGATGATTTAAAAGAATTAATTGAATTTTTAAAGGTTGGTCCTTCTGGTGCTGAAATTGAAAAATTTGAATCTGAGTGGATTGAGGCTACAGGAGATCATATTAGATTTGCAATTAAGTATTAATCTTTGAGGTGAAATAAGATGGGGCTATTATCTAAGCTAAAGGAGATATTCAATTTAAATAATAATAGAGTGAATAGTAATAATATAATTGAAATAGCTATAGGGTGTAATAAATGTGAGGAAGAGATAAATTCAGTCTTTAGAAAAAACTATGATTTACAAATTAATTATGGAGATGAGGACTGGAAATATTTAATTAATAAACAATTAGTATGTCCTGGTTGTTATCAAAGTATTAAATTAAGGATAGAATATGATAATAATCTAAATCAAATCAATAGCAGGTTGATAGGAGGAAAGTTTTTATCTGAAGAAGATAAACATAGAAGTAATTAGTTATTCTTTTAAATCAATTTTAAAAAGCAGATAACTTAGTTATTTTATTAATCTCTTTAAAATATATTTTATAAAGAATGGAAAAAGTTTGTGGGAGGATAAAAAATGAACACTGCTAATGTCTTAACTTTAAGTCGAATTATACTTCTACCCATTTTTATGGTCTTCTTTTTTAGTAATAGTAGTAATGGTCTTATAATTGCTGGTATAATATTTGTTGTGTCAGCTTTGACTGACTTATTAGATGGTTATATAGCCAGGAAGTATAATCAGGTTTCACAATTGGGTAGATTATTAGACCCATTAGCAGATAAATTAACTATGATATCGGTATTTATATCCTTAGCTATTAAGGATTTAATCCCTTTAGAGATTATTTTGATTATCTTAATTAGGGAGACTATCATATTATTTGGTTCATTTTTAGTTTATTTTAATAAAGCAGATATTATAAGTCCTAGTAAATTTGGCAAGACTGCGACATTTTTATTATATATAACTGCAGCTGCTTATATTCTCAATCTTTCTTTTGGCAAATATATTATATTTATTGCAATTCCATTAACTGTTATCTCTGGTGTTCATTATTGTATTGAAGCCTTTGTATTCTTCTTAAAGGAACAGGATATATAAAGTAAAAGTTGGAAGTAGCTACTTCCAACTTTTACTTTATATATTTTAATTAATTTGTCCATAATAAGTGTATATTATTTTGCAAAGATATGCTTTCCTATTTGAGCTACAACTGGCCTATTATAGATCCAGTTAGAGGTGGTTTTGATTGGATTATAATAGAACAGAGCATCATTTGTAGGATCATTACCTTGTAATGCTAAAATAGCTGCTTGATAAGATTGATGATCTGGTTCTAGATTAAATTGGCCATCATTAACTGCTGTAAAAGCTAAAGGTTCTTGAATAACTTCTAAGATTTCATTTGGGAATTTATTGCTGTTAACTCGATTAATAATAACAGCTCCTACAGCTACTTTTCCAATAAAAGGTTCCCCTCTTGCTTCAGCATGAATTATTTTAGCTAATAAATAGAGGTCTTCTGCTTTATTAAAGTAAATATTATTTTCTTCGTCTTGTTGATTTTTTGCAAATACAGGATTTATGAATATGAATAAAATTAAAAAAAAGATAATTGATAATTTTAACTTCATATTTTCTCACCTTTTTAGAAAATTATTTTATTATTAATTATTATAAGTTTTATGAAGGCTAAGTATACTAATAATAAATGAAAGATTATAATAAAAATAGATCTTTTTAGATTTATAACCATTACAAGAATTGTAATTATTGCTATATCAAACTTGTTATAAATTGCTTAATCTATTAATTAGCCTTACTTATTTTTGATAGAGAAAAGAGGAGGAAGATGGATGAATAATATGATATCAGCTTTAAATCAAAAGATATATGCAGTAGTTGGAGCTTCAGAAAATAAGGATAAGTTTGGTTATAAGGTTTTCAAATTTTTAAAAGATCGTGGATTAGAGACTTATCCTATCAATCCAAAAATTGAAATGTTAGATGGAGTAAAATGCTATAGTAAATTAGAAGAAGTTGATAAAGCAATTGATGTAGTTGTAACTGTTGTTCCCCCAAAGATTGCTAAACAAGTAGTAGAGCAAAGTGCTAAATTAGGCATAAAGTATGTGTGGATGCAACCAGGATCTAACTTTGAAACAGCAGAAGAATATTGTGATGAATTAGGAATAAATGCAATAGTAGATGAGTGTATTATGGTAGAAATGAAAAAATAAAATTTACTTACTATCAGATTAGAAAGGATCTTCTAGATTTAATTAAATATAACTGTATAGATTATTATATAAAGGAAAGAATATAGATAAGGAGGAAGTTAAATGGAAGCAAATTCTTGGTATCCTTTTAGTGAAATTAATACCTTAAGAGATCAGATTAATAAATTTACTGATGAAAGTCTAATTGAGTATAGTAAGATGGCAGATCCTTCAGTTAATATTTATGAAGAAGAAGATAAAATAAATATTAAGGTGAGTATGCCACAAAGCAATCTAGAAGATACTGAAGTTTTAATTAGTGAAGAGAGTATTTTAATTCAATCAAGAGATAGAACTAATGTAATAAAAAGTCTTTCTTTACCCATTAAAGTTAAAGCTCAAGAGGCTGATACTGAAATAGAAGAAGGTATTATTAAAATTGTTGTTCCCAAAATAGATAAGTAGACTATTACAATTAAAGATAAATTAGCTTAATTAAGTCGAGTATTTATTATACTTGACTTTTTATTTTTATTAAATTTTTAGTAAATTGAATACTATCAACTTAGATGATATAATTTATTTAGTTTATAAATATCTTAAAAAAGGGGAATAACAATGGTCTTACCTGATGTTCTTTATCGAAATTTAAAAAAATATTTTGGTTATAAGAATCTACGACCTAGGCAAAAAGAAGTCCTAGAGAATTTATTTGCTGGGAATGATATTTTGGCTATTTTACCTACAGGGAGTGGGAAATCACTTTGCTATCAGCTACCTGCAACATATCTATCAGGTTTAGTTATTGTAGTTTCTCCTTTAATAGCTTTGATGAAAGATCAAGTAGATAGTTTAAATAAGCGAAAGATCAAAGCAACCTATATTAACAGCTCACTAACTTTGCTAGAACAGAGAAATAGGCTAAATAAAATATTGCAAGGTTACTATGATATCATTTATGTCGCTCCTGAGCGTTTTGAATCTGATAATTTTGTAAAGACAATTACTAAAGTTAAGGTAGACTTATTTGCAATAGATGAGGCTCATTGTATTTCAGAGTGGGGGCATGATTTTCGACCGAGTTATATGAAGCTAGGGGTAATAAGACAGAAATTAGATAACCCTAGATTAATAGCATTAACAGCCACAGCTACGCCTGAGGTCAGGGAAGATATTATTAATGGATTAGAATTAAGAGACTTCAAACTATTAGTAAAAGGATTTGATAGGAGAAACCTATATTTAGAAGTAAAAGATGTTAAGAATGAAGCAGATAAAAAGAAAGAGTTGCTAGAGATGGTTACGAGGTCTTCTTTACCAGTTGTTATTTATGTAGGGACTAGAAATAGAGTAGAAGAGATAGTAATGTTATTGAAAGATAAATTTTCAGTCATAGGTTACCATGGTGGTATGAATGCCAAAGCTAGAAAACGGGCTCAAGAATTGTTTATGAAAGGTAAAAGAGAGGTTGTAGTTGCTACTAATGCTTTTGGTATGGGAGTAGATAAATCTAATATTAGGCTAGTTATTCATTATGAACTACCAGGTACCTTAGAAGCTTATTATCAAGAAGCAGGACGAGCGGGAAGAGATGGTTATGCTAGTAAATGTATTTTGTTATATCATCAAGATGATATTGATTTGAGACAGTTTTTTATTGAGAGTGATTATCCAGAAAGAAGAGTGGTAGAATCGGTTTACAGTTATTGTTTAAGGGAGAATAAAGATGAAATTCTAGTTAATTTAGATCATATGTATATGAATTTAAATATGATCTCTAGTAGATTATCTTTAGAGGCTTCTTTACGATTATTGAGAAGAGAAGGATATTTAAAGAGGATTAAGGGAAAAGATGGAGAGATAAGCTTTAAGATCTTAGAGCGGGTAGACCCTAAATCTTTAGATATTGATTATTATAAACTTTATAAGCTAAAAGAGAATAAATATAATAAATTAATAGAATTAAAAGGTTATATTGAAACTAGTCAATGCCGCCATAATTATATTCTTAATTATTTTGGAGATGAAGATGGGTTAAGATATTGCCCTGGCTGTGATAATTGTAATGAATCTATGCAGAAGATGGTAATAACTAAAGAATTAGGTATAGTAGTACAAAAGATACTAAGTTGTGTGATTAAATTAGGTGGTAGATTTGGAATTACTACAGTTGTTAAGGTATTATTAGGATCAAAGTCTAAAAAAATCCTAAATAGAGGTTTAGATAAAGTATCTACTTATGCTATTATAAATGATTATACTTATGATGAGGTTATTAAAATAATAAAAGAACTAATTAACTCTGGGTATCTTATTCAAGAGAAGGGAAGATATCCTACAGTTAAGATTAGTAAGGCTGGATATAAGATATTACATCAACCATATAATTTAAATTGGGATTTAAAATTAGAAGCAAAAGAAGTAAATAATTTAACTACTAAGGCAAGAACAAAGTTGCTATCTAAATTAAAAAAATTGCGAAGTAATTTAGCTCAATTAGAATCTAAGCCTCCCTTTATGATTGCTCATGACAAGACCTTAGAAGAGCTTGTAGTTAGATTGCCACAGAATAAAGAGCAGATTTTAAGAGTAAATGGTTTTGGTCCTGTGATATATAACCGTTACGGCGAAAAATTTTTGAAAGAAATAAATGAATTTTTGAATTTATATCCTCTTTTAAAAGAGAAAAAAGGCAGTTATTTAAGTTCTACTTATAATGAGACTTTCTTATTATACCAACAAGGATTGTCTTTAGAAGAGATAGCTAAGAAAAGAGATTTAGCTGTTGGTACTATAGTAGATCATTTAATTAGGTTGATAGAAGATGGTAGAAAAGTTGATTTAGACAAGTTTATATCTCAAAATAATAAAATAAAGATAATTCAAGCTATAGAAGAGGTAGGCTATGAAAAACTAAAAACTATTAAAGAGAAATTAGATGATGATGTTAGTTATGAAGAGATTGGACTTGTAGTAGCAAAGTATAAGATAAGTTGAAATTTAATAGAAGGATGTCTAGGGTTCATTAGATATCCAACGTTTTTTTGGCTTTAGTTATTAGGAGCTAGTTTTTTCTAAAATTTATCTCTATTTCCCAGCGCCGAAATTGTCGCTTTATCAACTTTAAGTTTTACTTTAGAGTTGTTAAGCTGTAGTTATTATTTTTGTCAGATACTTAGTATCTGGCTTTTTTATTTTTTGGATTTCATATTTTCTTTTTTTCTTGAGTATACATATATTAATTAAATATATAATATGGAGGATTAAAATGTTCATTATAAAAGATAGGATTGTCCTAGGGATGTCAATGATTAGATTTATCTCTGGAATGATTGAATTTACAGCGGCATTATTAATGTTTAAATTCAATTCTAGGGAAACTGCCTTTCAAATTAATTCATTCTTGGCATTAGTGGGTCCTACTGTAATGATTTTGGTAACTAGTCTAGGTTTGATTGGATTAGCAGGAAAGTTTTCCTTATTACAAATGTCGGTTATTATTCTTGGGGTTACATTAATCTTTATAGGAATGAAATTGTAAATTATTTTATTTAGAATAGATTTTTATTTAAATAATGTTGTTTAAGAAACTTTAGATTGTTAAATCTTTAACTATCTAAAGTTAGATAATAAAAATAAAAGATAAAGGTGTGATATAATGGATAGATCATTTAAGAATGGATGGGATTTAGATATTGAATTTCCTTTAGTAGGTCGAGAAGATAAACCACGAAGAAATGGATTAACTATGGTCTTAGATAAAGGACTTGGGATCTATCAAACAGAGGATTTACTTGAAATAGCAGCAGATTATATTGATTTTTTAAAGCTAAGTTTTGGTACATCAGCTTTATATCCTAAAAAATTACTGCAAAAGAAGATAGATCTTGTTAGAGGATATGGATTAGATATTTATCCAGGTGGTACATTTTTAGAAGTAGCAATTGTTCAAGATAAGTGGGAAGAATATTTATATAAGGCTAAAGATTTAGGGTTTACTGCAATAGAAGTTTCTGATGGGACAATAGATTTAACCTCTAATTTAAGAAGTATAATTATAAAAAAAGCCAAAAATTTAGGTTTTAAAGTCTTTACTGAAATTGGAAAGAAAGATAAGGAAGAAGAATTTAAAACTCATCAAATGATTAAACAGTTAAAAAGAGATATAGCAGATGGAGCATATAAGGTGATTATTGAGGCTCGAGAATCGGGAAAAGGTGTTTCTATTTATGATGATAGTGGAGAAGCTGATGAGTTCAAACTCAAAAAATTATTATTAGAAGCGCCTCACCCAACAGATATTATCTGGGAAGCCCCTTTAAAAAAACAACAGGTTTATTTTATTAATATGTTAGGTAACAATGTTAATTTAGGTAACATTAATTCTGGAGATATTATAGCTTTAGAGTCATTAAGAACTGGGTTGCGCGGAGATACATTTAAAAGAACCTTAGATATTAAACATAATTCAGATACAATTATTGAAATGGATCTTTAATAGTTGCAAGATAATGATTAATGGTATATAGTGTTACTAAGAATTGATTTCTTATATCACGATATTTTGAAGGTAATCTTTTTGAGAAAATATTCTTGGGATGAATAGTCATTTTTAATCTTTAAATATATCTTAAGCTTTATACTTTTCTTGTAATTAATATTATCTTTGATCACAAAGTTTAGTATTGAAGCATATTACTACTAAGAATAATAAAAAATCTAATTGTAATTACAATATCAATAAGTTGGAGTGTGATTTGATGAAAATAGATGTGATTTTTTCTGCAGATAGAATTAAAGAAGGTGAAATAAAGGGTAAGACTGCAATTGTAATTGATACTTTAAGAGCAACAAGTACGATTGTAACAGCTTTAGCTAATGGGGCTAAAAAGGTTATACCAGTAGTTAATATAGAAGAGGCCAAAGATTTAGCAACTAAAGAGGATAATTGTTTATTAACAGGAGAGAGAGATGGAATTAAGGTGGAAGGATTTGATTTAGGAAATTCTCCTTTAGACTATAGCAAAGATGTAGTAGAAAATAGAAAAATTATTTTAACTACTACTAATGGAACCAAATGTTTTGTAAGATTAGGTTTAGCTCAAGAGGTTATAGTATTTTCATTATTAAATTTGAAGGCAATAATTAATTATTTGAAGGAAAAAAATGATATTGTATTTTGTTGTGCAGGAACTAGAGGGGAGTTTGCTTTAGATGATTTTATCACTGCTGGAAAAGCTATAAGTATTTTGCTGAACTATGGTGGGATAGAGTTAAGTGATAGAGCTTTGGTAGCTTACAATACCTATTTACAAAACAAGGATAATCTGGCGAGTGTAATTAAATCATCAAAGAGTGGAAAGAATCTTATTAAATTAGGAAGAGAAGTTGATATAGATTATATTTTAACTTCTGAAAAAATGGATATTGTTCCAATATACAATAAAGGCAAAATAAAAGCTTAGTATGGGATATCCCATACTAAGCTTTTATTTATTTCAATTTTTACTGGAAGGAGAATCTTTTCTAATAACAATAAAATTCTTAGATTCATAAGTTATACTTTAATTGGATATGTGTAAGTTTATTTAGATTATTTGATTTTAAAAAGCAATAATTTATCCGATATCTAAGCGACTCTAACACTGCTTTTTCAATTTTAATTACGCAATGTTGATCCTGGTACTACCGAATCGACTTGGCATAAGCTCACTTTGAAACTAAGAAGTCACTTTATTGTTTTGTTAAAACATATTGTTTTGTATCATCATAGAAGGTTACTTTATAGGTACCTGCATCATAAACGTAGATATCATCTCCATCTTGGTCGGCATATCCATCTTTATTATTATCCCCAAAGTTCAAACTCCAATCTCCGTAGATATCAAATTTAAATCTACTATTGGCTGCAAAAGTAACTGTAGTTTCCCATGTATGGTCTGCTACAAGTTCCATTGCTTGATTATCCCAAGAGTTTGGAGTACCTCTAAAGTAGACTTGATCGTAGTTACTTTGATAATTTTGGTATTCTTCTTTAGTGACTGCCATATTCTCTTCTAATATTTGGCCACCTGCTGTGATGTTAAAAGCTACATTTCCTGTATACTTATAACCTTCTTTTACTAAATCTAAAATAGCTTCATAATTTCCTACTGGTAAATCATTTATTATTGTTCTAGCTATAGCGTTAGAATTATTTCCTATGATATATTCTCCATAATATACTCCATCTTTCTTTAACTTTATTTTAGAGTATAGTATTTCTTCAAGAGATCCTGTATTAATTGTATATGATATTGTAGCTGAACTTTTAATTTGATTTTTGCTTAAGGTATATTGTTTTGTATTGTCATTGAAAGTTACCTTATAAGTTCCTGCATCATAAACGTAGATATCTGATCCATTTTCATCTCCATAGCCATCATTATCATTATCTCCGAAATTTAAACTCCAATCTCCATAAATATCAAATTTAAATCTACTATTATCAGTAAAAGTAACCGTTGTTTCCCAAGTATAATCGTCTACAAGTTTCATTGCAGTTGTATCCCAGGAATTTGGTGTACCTCTAAAATAGACTTGATCATAATTTGATTTAGTACTTGAGTTTGAAGCGAAGTTTATTGTTCCTTTATATGGTCGCTTACCATAACCTGTAACTGTAACATTTATTATTCCTTCCGTAGATGGGTTTATATTAAAAGTAGCACTACCATCAGAACTCAGCTTGCTTTGGTGAATTCCTAATTTTTCGCTATATAATGTTACTTTAAGATTATCCTCACCTGTAGTAACTGTAACTGTAGAATCTGTAGTAGTAGTAGGATGGCTTATAGTTAATTTTTCTGGGTTGTGTAATTGAATATATGCTTCAGGATCTCCAAATAGATGGAATAATTGATAGACATATTTTGCTGAATTGCTACCACCATATACTTGATAAACATAATTTTTACCGAAGTTTATAATTTGACCAAGCTTCTTAGAATTTCCTTCTTGAGCAAAGTTAGGTTCTGGTAATGAGTTATACCAGTCTGGATTTGTAGAGGTATTTATAAAGTCTCTATAACTTGGCAAAAAGGCTGAGTAAATTCCATGAGTAAACCAATCATTAGGTCCAGAAAAACTAACATCGGTAGCAGCAATAGCTGCATAGGCCCCACCATTATTATGATTTAACCAGGCATCAACAAAGTTATTTGAATAGAAATAACTACCAGTTAGACAGTTGAATGATAATAATAATGGTCTATTACTTCCATTTTCTAGATTTTTAACATCATAAGAAGTATAGCGTGGGTCTCCCCAAAGAGTTCTTCCACCATGATCTCGATGCTGTACTATAGCTACACCTTGATTTATATTTTGATTAATTTTATATCTTGCATCAGAGTTAGAAGAGAAAGTATTATAGATGCGTGAACCAAGTGTTGCATCTTCATCATTAGAATTTTTCCATAGTATCCCCCATGATGAATAATTATTAAATGTACCAGTAGAAGTTATATTATTTGGATTAACAATAGCCCTGCTAACTGTATAATCAAAACCATCTAAGTCATTTTCAAAATATGTGGCAATTGCATCAGCGGTTTCGCAGAATAAACGATCTGCCTTATTATTGTGATCGCGATCTTGTATTTGACCAGCTACAAGAATCTTATCATACATCGGACTTTTAGGTGGATTTTTTTCCATTTCTAATACTTTACTAAGCATAGATGTTAATTCTTCGTTAGTAGATGCAGGCAATCTTCCAATAAATAAATCAGGTATATAGTCTGTATCTGTACGACAAGATAGATATAAGTCAGTATAGCCACCGTTTAAAGTACTAAAGCTTTTGGCTGCTACTCCATTTTCCTCATCTTCATCACCAATAAGTAAGAGATATTCAGGATACTCTTGATCTGATAAACCTCTTAAATAAGAGAGAACTTCCTCATGGGTTGGTGCACCTGTAATAGCTGCAGGTACTTGAGATGTTTTGATTACTCTTACATTATTACCTGTTTCTTTCTTCCAAGTGATAAATTGATTTAAAGTATTATTTTCTGCAAACTGATCATCCATTAAAATTAAATATTTGCTTAAATTATTATTGTTTTGAAGAGTATCAATTGAATCTTGGAAATTATTAAATCCATTAATCATTGAACTCATTGATTGATCATATTCTAGACTTTTTAATTCATCTTTTGAGTCAGAAGATGAATTACTATCAAGGTTTTCTTTTAATGTTATCTTTAATTCAAGGCTTGGATTAACAACTAATAGTTTCTTGGCAGTATTTACTCTAATTGGAGCAATATCTACAACTAAAACCTTATGATTTCTCATCCAAACAATTGATGTATTAAAGATATTACTTTTAGGGAAAAATTTATCACTATTATAAGTGACTTCATCTTTAGTAAAGGGAGGATTACTATAGTTACCGACTTCATCTGAAGGGAAGGGTTGAGTAGGGAAGATATTTATATTATTAAAAGTTTTTTCAGTTTTATTAACTATACTAACTTCTGGGGTTGTGTTATCTGGGATTTTAAACATTAATTGCTGGATAGGGATTGCTGGTTTACCTGCTTCTGTTTGAGTTTCCCAACTGGGAATATTGATTAGAGAAAATTCTTCATTTTCTACTTCTTTTAAAGTTTAAAAAAAGCCTGATAATTTAATATTAATAGTGTAGTTAGTATTTGCTTGATTATCTGGATCTTTTATTAATTTACTTTCGATTTGAGGATTTTTAGAAGTACTATCATTGGTTTTATCTAGAGATACCCACTCAGAAGATGCAAAAACATTAATTGAAAAGAATGTTACTAACAACAAGATAATTAAATAAATATGTAATTTTTTCATTATTAACTCCTCCTTATAAAATACTTATCTACTTATGGTTTTAAAAGCTAGTGCCAATTCCTCCAACAAAATAACCAAAAATATCAAATATCCTCCTTTCTATGGAAATTAAAGGTAAAATATAACTTTGATTCCATTATAAGGTATTAGGCAAAAGCTTGTCAATAGCTTTCGTGATAAAAATCACATTATCTAATTTTCTATTCTTAAAAAAATTGGTGAATAGATTAATATTAGTAATTCAACAATGAAATTTATTATTAAAAATAATTTAAGCTTTTAATCAAGGGTAGGTGAAATTTAATTAGATTACTAAAGTAGATATTAATCTAATATATATTTTTAATGACAAAAGCTTAGTCTTGAATTTTCAAGACTAAGCTTTTTCTTAAATCTTAACTTTATAATTTACTTGATTTGTAAAATCAATAATTATTGTTTTACCAAAATATATTGTTTTGTATCATCATAGAAGGTTACTTTATAGGTACCTGCATCATAGACATAGATATCATCTCCATCTTGGTCGGCATATCCATCTTTATTATTATCCCCAAAGTTCAAACTCCAATCTCCGTAGATATCAAATTTAAATCTACTATTGGCTGCAAAAGTAACTGTAGTTTCCCATGTATGGTCTGCTACAAGTTCCATTGCTTGATTATCCCAAGAGTTTGGAGTACCTCTAAAGTAGACTTGATCGTAGTTACTTTGATAATTTTGGTATTCTTCTTTAGTGACTGCCATATTCTCTTCTAATATTTGGCCACCTGCTGTGATGTTAAAAGCTACATTTCCTGTATACTTATAACCTTCTTTTACTAAATCTAAAATAGCTTCATAATTTCCTACTGGTAAATCATTTATTATTGTTCTAGCTATAGCGTTAGAATTATTTCCTATGATATATTCTCCATAATATACTCCATCTTTCTTTAACTTTATTTTAGAGTATAGTAGTTCTTCAAGAGATCCTGTATTAATTGTATATGATATTGTAGCTGAACTTTTAATTTGATTTTTGCTTAAGCTATATTGTTTTGTATTGTCATTGAAAGTTAGCTTATAGGTTCCGCCATCATATACATAGATATCTGCTCCATTTTGATCAGCATATCCGTCTCGTGGTTCATTATCACCAAAGTTCAAACTCCAATCTCCATAAATATCAAATTTAAATCTACTATTATCAGTAAAAGTAATTGTTGTTTCCCAAGTATAATCATCTACAAGCTCCATTGCAGTTGTATCCCAGGAATTTGGTGTACCTCTGAAGTATACCTGCTCATAGTTTGATTGAGGAGTATTGAGATCTTTAGACGCTTTTACTGCTTCATAAGCATCTACAATGCCATAACCATAATAATATTTATCACCAGCTTCTTGAGCTGTATTTTTTAAGATTTCTCTAGCCTCTTCTGGAGTGATATCTGGATTAACAGCTCTCATCAATCCTGCCACTCCTACAACATGTGGCGATGACATAGATGTTCCTGATTTTAAAGCATATAAATCATCAGGGATAGTACTATAGATATCTACTCCAGGAGCCATAAGCTCTAATTTTTCACCATAGTTAGAAAAAGGTGCTTTTTCCCTAGTGGAATCCACTGCACCCACGGCAATTATATTAGGATAAGCTGCTGGATATCTAATATTAGAACTATTGCTATTTCCGGCGGCAGCTACAAGGATTGTACCATCGTTATAAGCAAGTGTAGCTGCTTCTTCTATTCCTTGATTGTAAGGACCACTAAAAGACATATTAACTACATCAGCATCAATCTCTGCTGCATATGTTAATCCTTTTATAATTGCAAATTCTTCAGGACCGCTAGTACAACCTACTTTCACACTAATCAGACTAACATCCTGCATAACACCAGAAACTTCACCATAACTTGCTACTGTACCACCAACATGAGTACCATGACCAACTAAATCTTCATCTGGTCCACTACTAAAGTTTTTTCTTAAGTTTTTATCCAAGATATTTTCTAAGTTAATATGATCTGGATCAATTCCTGAATCTAAAATTGCCACTTTAACAGCTTGAGAACCTGTGGTTATTTCCCAGGCTTTAGGAGCTTTTATCATCTCATAATTCCATTTTTGATTATTATGCATACTAGTAGGAGTAAATTCTTTCTTATCGCTAACAGTATTTATAAACTTATATTTATAATTTGGTTCAATAAATCTAATCTTTAAGCCACTATTTTTTAAAGATCCTTCTAACTCTTTTATTGCTTGATCTATAGAGTCAATTGCAGTTGAATATTCTACAAGGTAGACAAATCCCATATTCTTAATTACTTTTGCTTTAAATTCATCTTCATAATTGTTTTGAGCAGGTAAAATAGAATCAATTACTTTAAAGTTATTTTGCTCCATAGTAGAGATTTGACTTAGAGCTATAATGTCAGTGTTTTGTATTGAAAATTCGGCAGGTTCCTGAAGGGAGATTACCAATTGTCCTTCTACATAATCATTTGAATCTATTGTACCATAAGCGTTAACTTCCAAAGAATAAAAGCCTGAACATAAAACCATCGCAACCATCATTATCAACATTAAATATGTATTTTTTTTCATAATTCTCCTCCTGTTTTCTTATTTTACTTTAAATCTTTAAACCCTTAAATCTATAAAAAATAATATTCAGTATATAGTATCACCTCCTTTATATTGTATTTGTCTTTTTTACCTCCTGAATTTTAATTTTTATAAGAAGTAAAATTTGATGATATTTCCATCACAAGAAATAAAAATAACAAAACCAAAACAATCCTTTTTATAGAATTTAAAGGAAAAATATAACTTTAGTTAATTATAAGACATCTGCCAAAAGGATGTCAATGTATTTTTTGATAAAAAATTACATGGGATTAATTACCACCATGTAAAAAAAGGATTATTTACTAGCAATTTAATTGAATTTAGATTTTAAATTATATTGGGAATATAGTGAATAAATTCTTTGATTAAAGCTAGTGAACTAATGAGTAGAGTGTTAAAAACTATAATATTTATTTGAAAATATTATAAGTTATTTTAAAATCGATATCAGATGGTAAAATATCTTCTTCTAATTATGAGGAGCATAAAAGGCTAGGGAAGTAAAGTGATTTATAAGTTTTTAATAGATTGAAAAGTAATAACTCTCAAAGATAAGACAATCTAATTGTTCTGGTAGTTTTAATTAGATTATAGACTTATTCTATTATTTGATTATAGAGCATAAACTTTTAATAATTAGGCGATAGAGATAAGGGGTTGGTTGAATGAAAACAGGCTATATCTTTCTTTTTATAATTTTTTCAATAGGCTTATTATCTAAATCAGATTTATTAGTTATAGCAAGTATAATTTTGTTCTTTTTAAAGCTAACTAAGTTAGATAATGCATTGGTCATATTAGATAACTTAGGCTTAAAGATTGGCTTGGTATTTTTACTTTTATCAGTATTAGTTCCTCTCATAGATGAGAGTTTATCAATTAAAGAGATTATTAAGAGCTACAAATCAATTTTATCCTTTTTTGCTTTGATTAGTGGGATATTAGCTACTAAAGTTGTTGGAGCAGGAATAGGATTGTTAGATGAAGAGCCACAGTTAATTATTGGGATGCTATTTGGTTCAATTATAGGTATTGTTTTTTTTGGTGGAGTACCTGTAGGCCCATTATTAGCAGCAGGCTTAACTGCTATTTTTTACCATTTATATTCTTTAGTTATTAATTAGGAGGTGATTATAATGTTTTGGATTTGGACTATATTAGTTTTATTATTATTTTGGCTTATTAAAAGGCATCCAACTAAATCGAATTTTAAGATATTCGATAATTATAGCTATTATATAAGTAGATATTTAGATATAAATAAAAAGGATAAACTAAAGAAAAAAGATAAAGGCAGAGATAATTAACCTTTATCTGTGCCTTTAGATAATAAGATTTCTTCTTTAATTAATAGATAAGCTAAAATAGATACAATTAAAGCTATTGCTGAGGCAGTTAAAAACATTACTGTCTTACTAATTTCATTGAGTAAACTAAAGATAGGAGGTCCAGCGGCAACTCCTAGAAATCGCACACTACCATAAATGGAGGTTATACCTCCTCTTTGTCCACTACCAGCAGCACTAGTAACTAGAGTATTTAAAGCAGGTAATACTATTCCATTTCCCACTCCTAAAAAAGCAAGTAAGACTAGATAAAGAGTTAAGCCATCTAAAAAAGGTAGGATAGCCAAAGAAATACAATCTATTAATAGTCCTAGTGCCATTACTTTTTTAAAGTTTTTTCCTTGCTTCTTAAGATATAAGCCTGAAAGATAAGAACTTGTAGACATTAGAAGTATAGGAAGTGAAATCAATAATCCTTTTTTTAAGCCTTTAATATGATATTTACTTTCAAGAATATCAGAAATATGGGATAATACTCCAAAAAGAAGAAAAAGGACAGTTATTCCTGCTAAAAGACTAAAAAATAAAGAAGCTCCTTTTTCACTAAAGATCTTTTTAATCTCATTAATATAATCTTTTAATTTCTGTTCTTTGGTATTACCTTCTGGTTCTTTGATAATAAAGAATATAGCTAAAGTAATATGAATAGTTAAGATAGCATAAGAGAAGAAGATAGCATACCAAGAGATTAGTGCTACTGCTGCTCCTAATAGCGGACTCATAACTTTTCCTAAACCATTAGCAGCTTCAATAGTACCTAAGGCAGAACTTCTTTCATTAGATTGGAATATATCCCCAACTAAAGCTATTACAATTGGATAAGTACCTGCTGCTCCTATCCCTTGAACAATACGGCCAGCTAGAATAATATAATATCCTTTATCTTTAAGCATTGCAGCTGCTAGTCCTGAAATTACTCCTCCGATTCCATAAGTGATTAAGGAGGGAATAATAATTTTTTTTCGTCCATATCTATCTGATAAATAGCCTAGAATAGGGATAGCTAATCCTGCTGAAGCGGAAAAAAGAGTTATCATCAATCCAACTTGAAATTGACTAATATTTAGGGAAGATTTAATTTTAGGGAATTCAGGAATTAACATAGAATTTCCTAAAACCATCAAAAAAGGAACTGTAGCAAAGGCTGCTACCATTAACTTATATTGTTTTTTCATATGGCTCTTTTCCTCCTTGCAAAATGATTAAATTTAGCTTATGCTTCTTTTAGTTTTAACAGTTATATCAATTTTTATGTTAATATAATTTGTATAAAATAAAATAACTAGGAACAAAATAATCTAGAAAGCGGATAAGAATTTATTCACTTTAAGTCATCCAAAAGAAGGAGTTATAATAGTGAGATAGAATAATAAAAAGAAAGCTTTCTATTATTTACCTTTTGTCAGCTACTTACAAAAGTTATTCAAAAGATATTTCAATAATAATATAGATAATAAAGTAGAATTTGGACTTATAGATATTCAAGTTTAAAGTGAAATTTAATGGATATATTGAGATGCTTTTGCTACTAGCTTTTAGCTGTTAGCCTCTAGCTATTATTATTGTTTTTATAAGCTCTAAGCCAGCGGCTAGTAGCCAACAGCCAGCAGCTAAAACTGTCGTAATCTCTATCTATAAAGAGATATTTAGGTTTTATTCTAAAGTTGGATGATTATATATAAAGGAGGGATTTAAAGTGGGTTTTTTTGATTTTTTTAAATCAAAGGAAGAAAAAGAAGATAAGATTGTAGCTCGAACACCTCTTAATCTACAAATAGGAGACATTGTAGAGTATGACTTAATAGAATATAAGGTTATAGGAAAGATATATTATGAAGAAGGTGGCTATAAATGGTATGATTATCATATTTCTGATGGGAAAAATAATTTATGGCTATCTGCTGAAGAAGATGATGAATTAGAGGTAGGGCTATTTAAAAAATTAGATTCAGGAGATGAACTTTATTCTAAGTTGCAAGAAAAAATTCCAAATAAAATAACTTTTAATAATCAAGCATATTCTTTGATCGAAGAAGGAAATGCTAATATTATGGTTGAAGGTCAGGTAGGAGCCAAGACTGGCCAAAGGATTAGGTATTGGGATTATGAAGCAAGCAATGGTGAGCAGGTTTCTGTAGAGAAGTGGGTTAATGAGTTAGAAATTAGTATAGGTCAAGAGGTTAAAAAGAGTCTATTAGAGTATTATCCAGGTAAATAGTACATAGTAGTTATTTTTTAAAATTTTACTATTAATAAGAGTATAGGAGGAGTTAAAATGGGATTATTTGATCGTATTAAGACTATAGTAAGTGGAAAGGCAAATGAGGCTGTTGATAAATGGGAAGATAAGAATATTGAAGTTGTTGTTAAAGAAGAGATTAGAAAGATGAAGGATGAATATCGTCAAGCTAAGAGTGCAGTAAATAAATCAATTACTTTAGTTAAAGAGGTAGAAGCTAAGCGTGATGATGCTAAAGAAGAGATGGAACATTGGACTAATCGTGCTAAGCAAGCTTTAGAAGCTAGTAAAGAAGATTTAGCACGTAAAGCTTTAGAGAAGAAACAAACGGCTGAGACAAATTACAATAAGTATAAAGAACAGGCTAAAGCTAGAAGAAAAACTGCTGATTTACATAAGAAGAAGTTAGAAGATTTGCGAGCAAGAATTGAAGAGGCTGAAGATAAACAAGATCAATTGATCGCTGAAGCTGAAAATGCTAAAGCAACTACTGAAATTAACGAGACTTTAAGTGGTTTAGGTAAGTCAAGTGCTGCAGAAGATCTGGATAGATTGTCATCTAAGGTTGATAAGATGAAGGCTAGAGCAGAGGCGAGCAATGAATTATATGATGAAATAGAGAAGGATGACCTAGAATCTGAGTTTGAAGAATTAAATAAAAGTGGTTCTGTAGATGATGAGTTAGCTAAGTTAAAAGCTGAAATGGATAAAAAATAATAAAATTATCATAAAAATACTAGTATAGGAGCTAGAATAATTTATTTTAGCTCCTTCTTTCACGTTAATTAGATAATATAGATAGAATTGATCTATAGATGAAGTATAGTTACTTATTTTAGTTATATGTAATTCGATTTGATTACTAGCCAAATTGAACTTTTGAAGATAATAGTGTTAGAATATTTTAATTTTTAATGAATATTTAATATAATTATTTTGGTTTTATAAAAACTTGATCTTATAGCTAAATTTAGTTTTTAGGTCTATATATCTTGTCTATAGTTGTTTGACTATTTTTCCTTATCTACGACTTTTAATAAAATTTTATCAAAACTAAATAAAGGAGTGATATCTTGTGTTTAATGAAACTTTTACAATTGGGGTTATTACATTAATAATTATGGTTGTGATTGGTATGGCTTTATTTCCTAGTGCAAGTATTGCCAAGAGAATTGATGATAGCTTTAAACTAGATGCTAAAGCTAATGGTATGGCGATTTATAATTCATCTCAAAGTGTTAATAGCACTTTTAGGAAAGTAAGAGATTTGAAAAATCCTTATGATGTACGTGTAGACTCTTCTGGGAAGAATTTTATGTTATATGAAGATTATATTGTGGTCTTAACACCTAAAGGATCTGCTACTCAAATTGAAGTAATGAGGCATCAAAAAGCTTATAATCGTTATCATGGTCCAATAGTTAATTATTGGGGTGGTAATTTGCGTAATGGTAGTATAGGGCGTCCTTCTAGTCGAGGTGGAGGATTTGGATTTGGAAAGTAATGAATGATTAGTAGCTATTAGTTAGTAATCAATAAGCAACAATTAATAACTGACAATTAAATTATATTAGGAGTGTATTTGTGGTGAAAGAAAAGAAATTAGAAGATATAAAAATAGTTGCTCCATTAATGTTTTGTACCTTTTTTGTAGCTATATCTGGAATTGTATATCAGTTAATTATTGGAGGAATATCATCTTATTTATTGGGAAATAGTATTTATCAATTTTCTATAACCATTGGTTTATTTATGACTTCTATGGGCTTAGGATCATTAGTCTCAAAGTATATAGAAGTTAATTTGATGGGTAAGTTTATGATAATTGAAACTTTATTAGGATTAGTGGGAGGTATTTCGGGGTTTTTATTATTTTATAGTTATGCGTTATCTGATATTTATTTAGTGGTAATGTATGGCTTAATTTTGGTGATAGGTTCCTTGACAGGCTTAGAACTCCCTCTATTAACTAGAATTATAGAGAAATATGAGGATTTAAAAATAACCTTAGCCAATGTCTTTTCAGTTGATTATATTGGTGGACTAATTGGCTCAATTTTATTTCCTATTATATTATTACCTAACTTTGGTTTTATTCAAAGCAGTTATATTATGGGGATTTTAAATTTAGTTGTAGCGGCTATAGTTTATATTAAATATCATAAAAGATTAAATTTATCTAAAACTATAGGTATGATTTTAACATTTGTTATTATCATTTTAATAATTGGAATAACAAATGTTAAAGATACTGAGGCTTATATAGAACAGAAGTTATATCAGGATAAAGTTATTTATTCAGAACAGACAAAATATCAAAAGATTGTTGTAACTAAGAAAAAGGATGATATTCGTTTGTTCTTAAATGGAAATATTCAATTTTCTTCTCATGATGAATACCGATATCATGAGTCTCTAGTTCATCCAGCTATGAGTTTAGCTAAGAACAAAAGTAGAGTCTTAATATTAGGTGGTGGTGATGGTTTAGCAGTTCGGGAGTTGCTAAAATATTCCACAATAGAAATGATAGATTTAGTTGATCTAGATCAAAGGATGACAGACTTGGCTCAAAACTTGGATTATTTAGTAGAGCTTAATCAAAATTCCTTACAGAATGAAAAGGTTAGTATTTATAACCAAGATGCCTATCAATATTTAGAAGAAAGTTCAAAAAAATATGATGTAGTGATAGTAGATTTACCTGATCCCAATGATGAAAGTTTAAATAAGCTCTATACTAGCAATTTTTATCATCTGATCTATGATCATTTAGGAGATAAAGGAGTAGTAGTTGTACAATCAACCTCTCCTTATTTTGCAACTAAGTCTTTTTGGATGATTCATCATACAATTAAATCTTCAGGGTTTTACACTCTTCCATATCATACTTATCTTGCTTCTTTTGGTGACTGGGGATTTAACCTAGGAACTAAAGGATTTCGCTTTAATCCTTTGGAATTAAAGGTAGAAGTAGCTACTAAGTTTTTGACTACTAGACAGGTAGCAAGTCTCTTTGAGTTTGGACAAGATATCTTAGAAGTTAAAGAAGAAGTAGGGGTAAATACATTAACTAGACCTAGATTAATTAGAGAGTATAATCGGGCTTGGGAGGATTATTAAGATAGTGATATTTAGAGTGTTTTGAGGGGGTAAATTAAGAAATGTTTAATGTGTTAGTTGAATATTTTAAGAAGTTTAAGTTTAAATTAGATCGCCATACCTTTCATTGGTTAATCTTAGTTGTAGTTATAATTTTAATTTCAAGTGCAATTTTGATTATGATCGTTGAGCCTAATGATCAGTTTAATAACTTTGTAGATGCTTTATGGTGGGCGATTGTAACTGTAACTACTGTAGGTTATGGTGATAAATATGCAGTAACCTTAGCAGGAAGAATAATCTCTATTATAGTTATGTTATTAGGGATTGGAATGGTTGGTGGAATTACTGCTAAGCTTGCTGATATCTTTATTGAATTTAAGAGAAGGAGGGAGTTAGGGGAATTGAAGGCTGAATATAAGAATCATATAATAGTTTGTGGTTGGAGTAGTAAAACTAGAGAGATTATAGAGCAGGTTTTAAATGAAGATCTTAATAATAAACAGCTTGTATTAATTGCTAATATTGAACGTGATCCTTTTCCTGACAATAAGTTGGTACACTTTGTTAGAGGGGCAATAACAGAGGAAGAGGCTCTTAAGAAAGCAGGAGTTATGAAAGCGAAAACGGCTATTATTTTGAATGAAGATGAGAATGATGCTACTACTATATTAGCTGTGTTAACTGTTGAAAGTTTAAACCCAAGTATATATACGATTGCTGAAATAACTCATAGTGAGAACAAAATTCATTTAAAAAATGCCAATGTTGATGAGATAGTAGTAAATAATGAGCTTAATAGTCAGCTGTTAGTACGATCTGCTATCTATAGTGGGACCTCTCAAATTATAGGTGAACTATTATCTAATGAGACTGGTAATGAAATTTATATGTTTGCTAGTAATAAAGAAGATATAAATAAAAGTTTTTTAGACTTGTTTACTAAATATAAAGAAAGAGACAATATAATATTAATTGGTATAAAAAGAGAAGATCAAATTATCACCAATCCAAATAACAATGAAATGATAAAAGAAGCGGACAAATTGATTTATATAGCAAATAAAAAGAAAAAATAAAGCTGGCCAGGGGTTAGAATTATTCTAGCTCCTGGTTATTTTTATTTTTGAAGAATTAATTATAAATATGATTATCAAAAATGATACTGTTAAAATATACTATTATCAGAAAGGAGGGAAAATAATGGAGAAGTATAGATTAGCGGTTCAAGATTTGAAGCATAGATGTACTTTAGGCAACTTTGATTTTACTACAACTGAAGAGGTTGAACCTTCAGAAGAGATAATTGGGCAAGAAGAAGCGGTTAAAGCCATAAATTTTGGCTTAGATATAGATCATCCTGGTTATAATCTATTTATTGTTAACTTTTCTGGTAGAAAAGAATTAGAATATATTAGATCTTTAGTTAGTGAAAAGGCTTGTCAAAGAAAAGGATCTTTTGATTGGTGTTATATTTATAATTTTGAGGATCCTAGTCAGCCTAGATTTTTAAAGTTGCCTTCAGGTTTGGGAATAGTATTTAAAGAAGAGATGGAAGCTTTTATAAACAGTGTTGAGGAAGATCTTAAAGAGTTATTTCTTGGTGAAAAGTATATTAAGAAGAAGAGAGAGATTAAAGGTAGATATCAGAAACTAAGTACTAATTTATTTAATCAATTAAAATCTAAGGTTAAGGATATAGGTTATATTTTAGAAAGAGAGAATAATGGTTTTGCAATTATTCCAATTCAAGATAATGGTGATCCAATGAAAGAGGAGGATTATAAAAAATTATCTAAAGAAGAGCAAGAAGAGATAGACCAAGATACTGAGATGATCCAAGAGATGTTAGATCACTTATTTTCTGAAATTGACCAATTAAATGAAGAATATAATGAGAAGATAATTGATTTAGACTATGGATTAGCGGCAGAAATAATTAATTATTATTTAGATGGTTTATATCAAAAATATCTTGAATCAAATGCGATAATAGATTATTTAAAAGAAGTAAAAGAAGACATACTACATAATTTAGATGATTTTAAAGAAGATGAGAATGATTCAAATGCTCTATTACTTTTGGGTGGAGATGATTCAGTTGATAAATTTAATAAATATCAAGTTAATCTACTGGTTGATAATAGCAAAGTAGAGGGTGCACCAGTAGTTATTGAAACTAATCCGACCTATTATAATCTAATGGGTAGAATAGAATATAGTAATAAATCTGGTGAATTGGCAACAGATTATACTCATATTAAAGCAGGTTCCTTGCATCGAGCTAATGGAGGATATTTAATCTTGGAGGCTAAGGATATATTAAATAATTTTAAGTCTTGGCAGTTAATTAAGAGGGTTTTGAAATCAGGTAAGTTGAAGATGGAGAATTTAGGAGAAGAATTTGATAAAATTCCTTTAGCAGGATTGGAAGCAGAGGCTATTCCTATTGATTTAAAGGTGATTATAATGGGAAGTGTCAATTTGTATTATCTATTATATCAATATGATGAAGAATTTAAGGATTTATTTAAAATTAAAGCTGATTTCAATGCAGAGATGGAGTTGAATCAAGGTAATCTAAGTAGAATAGTTAAGTATATAAGCCGACAATGTAAAGAGCATAGCCTTAGGCCATTAGATCAAGGAGCAGTAGCTAGAATTATTGAATATCTTTGTCGGAAAGTTGACAGCCAGAAAAAATTAACTACTAAGTTAGGTATTATAACAGATCTATTATGTGAAGCAGATAGCTGGGCTAGTGTAGATAATAAAGATCTAATTAGCAGCAAAGAGATAGAAAGAACTATTAAAGAGAAGATAAAACGTTTATCTCATTATGAAGAAAGATTACATGAATTGTATGAATCTAATAAGCTTTTGATTGATACAAGAGGAAGAAGAGTGGGGCAGGTTAATGGATTATCAGTCTTGGATTTTGGAGAATATGCCTTTGGTAAACCGGTGAAAATAACAGCTACAGTTTATCAAGGAAATAGGGGAGTAATTAATATTGAAAGAGAAAGTAAATTAAGTGGTAAGGTTCATAATAAAGGCTTACTGATCTTAACTTCATATCTAGGTGACAAATATGCACAGCAAGTACCTTTATCATTATCAGCTAGTCTCTGTTTTGAGCAGCTTTATTCAGGAGTTGATGGTGATAGTGCTTCTAGTACAGAGTTATATGTATTATTATCGGCTTTAGCAGACCTTCCGTTGAAACAGAATATAGCAGTAACAGGTTCTATCAATCAAAAAGGAGAGATTCAGCCAATTGGTGGTGTAAACGAAAAGATAGAAGCTTTCTTTAAACTTTGTAAAAGTAGAGGATTAACAGGTGAGCAAGGAGTAATTATACCAATACAGAATGTTGATGATTTAATGCTATCTGATGATCTGATAGCAGCTGTAGCGGATTCAAAGTTTCATATTTATGCTATTAGTCATGTTGAAGAAGGAATGGAAATTTTAACTGCTAAGAAAGCTGGTAAGAAGAATAAAGAAGGAGAATATCCAGCTGATACTATTAATTACTTAGTTCAAAAGAGAATAGAAGAGTTTAATAATAATAGTGACAGTAAAGATGATTAGGAGAATTTATTTCTCCTTTTTTTATTTAAAGAAGTTAATTATAATCAATAATTTTAGCCTTGATGTGCTTTAATCTCCTTGTAATACCTTGCCCCAGCACTAACAATAGCTATAGCAAAAGCGATGGCTGCAGCGATCATTAAAGTAGTGATCCCCTTTTCTACACCTTGAATATATTCACCTTGGATTAAAAATAGCATGGTATCATAAGCTGGAACTCCAGGTACTAAAGGAATTATTCCTGCGATAACAAATACAGTTACAGGTAACTTCATTATCCTAGCAAATACTTCCCCACAAATTCCAACTACTATTGATGCAAGAAAGGAAGCAATAACTAGATTATCAGTAAAATATTTTGCCATAATAAAGCTTCCCCAGCAAAGAGCTCCAGTAACTCCTAATAAGAATAGACTTTTTTTAGGAGCTTGAAATACAGAACCAAAGGTTATCACTAAGATAAAGGCTGCAATTAATTCTAATATAATTGCCATTAATAGAACACCCCCAAAGATAAAGCGACCCCTACAGCAAGACTAATTGCAATTAAGGCTGCTTCTATACTGCGACTAGTAGAAGAGATAAGGTCCCCACTAATAGCATCACGAATAGAGTTGGTTATAGCTACTCCAGGAACAAAAGGAAGTATCCCACTTACAACTATAATTGCCAGATTATCTCCTAAACCTTGTTGAAGTGAGAATAGTGAGATGGATCCAGCGATAAAGCCAGCAACAATTTCAGGAATGAAGTTTATATCCTTTAAAAAACCCATCTTTTTTACAGCGATTTGGGCTCCTAAGCTGGCTAAGATAGCGGGAATAATATTAATATAATTTTCATTCATTAAGATTACATTCATAGAAACTCCAAAAGAAATTAAGAATAAGCCAAGTGTTAATTTTGATTTCGGATTTCCATATTCTATAGAAGCCAATTCTTCCATTGCTGCTTGATGTTTTAAAACTTCTGTTTGTAGGCTTCTTGAAAAATCATTCACTTTACTTATTTTAGTCAAATTAATCTCTCTACTATGTATTCTGCGGACAATAGTCTCAGAACCTCCATCTCCATCATCTATAGAGATGAAGATACCTGTCGGTGTAACTAGGCTTTGTACGTATTTCATACCATAGGCCTGACAGATACGGCTAATTGTATCCTCGGTTCGATATATCTCTCCTCCATTACTTAAAATAATATCACCGGCATAAGCGGCAATATTTAGTATCTGCTTTGGTGTGATCATACTATTACTCCTTTTAAATTGTAGATTTCTATATTTTTTATTTTAACATAAATAATAGTTTACTTTAAGAAAATAGTATGAATTAATTGTTCTAGCTAACAAGACTTTGTATGTATAGAATACTAAAGTAAAATTTAATAGGTATAAAGAGACACTTTTAGGTGCTAGGTGATAGGTAATAGGAGTTAGGTTATAGGCATTAGGGCTTACCTAGCTCCTAGAACCTATATCCTAACGCCTAATTCCCAAACTGTCGCAATCTCTTTCTATAACGGCAGATTAAATTTTATTCTAAACTTTAACAGCTATAGATCTAAGAGATTTTAAAACTTAATTCTAATGAAAAAAACCGCCGAGATTGGCGGTTTTCTACTATACTAATTGATTATTCAGTCTTTCTTTTAATTCTTGGGCAGAAAGACCTTTTGCATTAATAACTTGGGCTTTGGTTTGAATATCAGACATGTTCATCATATTGTTATCTTCTCCACTTAAAACAACGGCATCAACATTTTGAAGATTATTGTTATTTAAAGTAGCTACTTCAAAACCATCTTTTTTTAATTCTTTGGCAAGATTAGATAAACTATCTTCTATTGCAATCTTTCTTTTCATAGTTTGATACCACCTTTTTAATTATTATTTTTAATAATGTAGCTAAAAACTCTATAGTGAAACTTAATGATTATAAGGTGACATTAACGAGTGACTAGTAACAGGGGACAAGCTAATTTGTTTATTGCTTATTTATTACTGGAATATTGTAAGTTTATATAACTTTAGTTTTAAAGTTCACTCTAGAGTTATCAGCTTATAGTTTTTTGTCTATCTAAATAGTTATAATTTTAAAAGAGTCCACTTTCAATCATATTTTTTAACTCTTCTGCAGAGTGGCCTTCTGCATTGATTACTGGGGCATTCATATTTTGGAGGGTTGATATATCATATTGTCCATTAGTAATAACTGCAGAAACTTCTTCTAAATTGTCCATATTGAGATCATCAATTTCGTAACCATATTCATTTAGACGTTTTTTAATATTTGCTAAACTACCATCAACTGCAATTTTACGATGCATTTCCATAATTATAAGATCACCTCTTTTAGTAAAGAATTGAAATTTGCTTCTTTTTTATTTTGGCTATAAAATAATTATAAAATACATAAATCTAATTAAAAATTGAACTATTGGCTATTAACTAGAATCTAGAAGCTAAAATCTATTAGTTATGTTAACTTTTTTAATTCACAGTAAGTCAAGTTATTTTATTGACTTTTGCTGTGATTTTTGATAAATTAGTTCTGATTTTGTTTATTTAATTATAAATTTAAAATTTGAATAAAAAAGATGGGTAGAAGGAGAGATTTTGATGAAAGAAGTAGAAAAGAAGGGGAGATTTTTAGATTTATTGCCTCTGATTGTATTTTTAGCTTTATTTTTGGGAACAGGTCTATACCTACATTTTCAGGGTGTTGATTATGCTTTTTATAAGTTGCCATCTCCAGTAGCAGCTTTAGTGGGGGTAGTAGTAGCTTTTCTAATTAGTAAAAGTAGTATAGAAGAGAAGATGAATCAATTCATACGTGGTGCAGGAAATAGTAATATTATTATTATGTGTATGATCTATCTTTTTGCAGGAGCTTTTGCTCATTTAGCAGATAAGACTGGTGGTGTAGATGCTACAGTTAATTTGGGCTTATCCCTTATTCCTTCCAGTTTAATTATGCCAGGGCTATTTTTGATTTCAGCTTTCATTGCTACAGCAATGGGTACTTCTATGGGAACAATTAGTGCTGTAGCACCGATTGCTATTGGAATGGCTAGTAAATCTGGGATATCATTGGCTTTAACTATAGGAGCTGTTGTAGGTGGAGCCATGTTTGGTGATAATCTATCTATGATTTCAGATACAACTATTGCAGCAACTAAGACTCAAGGATGTTCTATGAAGGATAAGTTTAAGGCCAACTTATTATTGGTTTTACCTGCTGCGATACTTACTTTAATTATTTTAGTTTTTATTGGTGGGGATGTTGTAATAGATGGTGAGTTTACTTATAGTTTAATTAATGTTGTTCCTTATTTGTTAGTTTTGACTTTAGCATTATTAGGGGTTAATGTCTTTGTTGTATTAGGTATAGGAATTCTATTTACTGGGGTTCTTGGACTAGTTAGTGGTGGTTTTACATTATTAGAGATTGCTAATCTTATTTATGAAGGTTTTACAGGAATGCAAGAGATATTCCTATTATCCCTCTTTACTGGTGGTTTAGCAGAGATGATTAGAGTAGAAGGTGGAATTAATTATTTGCTTAATTTAATTAGTAAGAAGATAAATACTAAACGTGGGGCAGAGTTAGGAATTTTATCTTTAGTTAGTGTAGCTGATATATGTACTGCTAACAATACTGTTGCTATTATTTTAGCTGGACCTTTAGCTAAAGATATTGCTGCTAAGCATAATGTACCTAAAGCTACCTCGGCAAGTTTATTAGATATTTTCTCTTGTGTTTGGCAGGGAGTTATTCCTTATGGAGCACAGGTATTATTGGCAGGATCATTGGCCAAAATCTCTCCTTTAGAGATAATCCCTACATTGTATTATCAATTTATTTTAGGTATATTTGTGATTGGATTGATCTTATTAAATAAGGCTGATAAATTTAGATTGAGTGAAAAATAGATTGCTTTAGAATAAGATCTAGATAGAAAACTGCTATCCTTAGGATAGCAGTTTTTTTTATTTGCTTGATAATATTTACCAAAATAATTTGGGGTAGAATAGTTTTAATTGTTGTTTATAGAAGAATTAAAATAAGTTCATCTTGCTTTTTGCTTATTTTTTAATTTTAAATCATTACTTTACTTTTTTAAGCATTAATAAATTCATATAAGAATACGGCAGAACCTAACTGGTAAATTTTATCAATCACTTTGGTAAAAAATATCAGAGGATATTTTAAATATTTTTAGATGGTAATATTTAAAGATAGTGGATAGAGTGGTTTATTTGATTATTATTTATTAATCACTATTATCTATGATTTATTTAAACTAACCCTATAATTCTTGCTTAATATCTACTTAAGTCAACCATGCTTTATTTTTCAATTAAAAGTAAATAATTTCTTATTTTTGGAAATTGTTTTGCATTTAATATATATTGGATACTACTTTATAAGAACTTATTCAAAATATAGAGCATAAAGTCAAAGCAGTTGTAAATCATTTTTTAACTTCCATATTAATCTTAATAAGGATTAGCAAAGGCTAAATTATTATTTGTAATATATTTTTGATTTTAGAAATAATTTCTACCATAGTTTCATAGAATAATGGTATTGCTATATATCAGGTTAAAATTCATAATAGAGTCTAAGCATTTCCTACAAAGCTATAGATAGAATATCATAGTGAAATTTATAAAGTAGTATATTTGTGTACTATATTGATTATTTCAGATAATTTACTATCAGATAAGAAAAATAACTTCAAGTAAATTAAGGAGAGATTCTAATGACAGAAAAACTGAAAATATTATTCGTTGCTTCTGAGGCAACTCCTTTCGTTAAAACAGGGGGATTAGCAGATGTGGCTGGTTCTCTGCCTCAAGCAATTAAAGAAATGGGCCATGATATCAGATTAGTTATTCCTGAATATAGGCAAATTGCCTTAGAATATCTGCAGCAGGCAGAACATCTGCTCCATTTTAGAACTAAGCTAGGATGGAGAGACAATTATGTTGGGGTAAATAAATTAGAGAACAGAGGGGTGATAAGTTATTTTATAGATAATAAGAGTTATTTTGATCGACCTAATCTTTATGAGAATGATGATAAACATCTTCAATTTGCTTATTTTTGCCAAGCAGTTTTGGAGATGTTAGCGCAGATAGACTTTAAAGCAGATATTATTCATTGTAATGATTGGCAGACAGGAGCATTAAGTATTATGCTTAAAGAAAATTATCAAAAATATAGCTTCTATAAAGATATTAAAACAGTTTATACAATTCACAATTTACGTTATCAAGGTGTATTTGGAAGAGAAGTTCTTCAAGATGCTTTAAGTCTACCTGATAAATATTGGGATTTGGGAGTGGTTCATCATGATAATTGTGTCAATTATATGAAGATGGGGATTGAAATGTCTGATATAGTTACTACTGTAAGCAGGACTTATGCTCAAGAGATTAAAACTCCTGAATTTGGTGAAGGTTTAGATTATGCTATGCGAATGAATGATGATGATTTATATGGGATTATTAATGGAATTAGTTATGAAGATAATAATCCTAGTAATGATGATAGAATTTATAGTAATTACAGTGTTGAAAAGCTAAGAGGTAAGTATGAGAACAAAAGAAGATTACAAGAAGATATGGGCTTAGCCCAAAGGTCTGATCTTCCTGTGATAGCTCTAATTTCAAGGCTAGTAGATCAAAAAGGTTTAGATTTAATTGTTTCTGTTATTGATAAACTAATGGAAGAAGAGATCCAATTTATTATCTTAGGAACTGGAGATAGTTACTATGAAGAAAGATTTAAAGAGACAGCGAGGTCTTATCCTACTAAGATTGCTGCAAATATTAAATATGATGCTACTTTAGCCCAAAAAATATATGCAGGCAGTGATATCTTCTTGATGCCATCCAAATATGAACCATGTGGTTTAAGCCAATTATTTAGTTTAAGGTATGGAAGCATACCTATCGTAAGAGAAACAGGGGGGCTAAAGGATACTATTCAAGCTTATGATGAGATAAGTGGTGAAGGAAATGGTTTCACTTTTGCTAGTTATGATGCTAATGAGATGTTATCTACTATTAAGAGAGCAATTAGCCTTTATCAACAAAAGGATATTTGGACTAAGCTAGTAAGAAGAGCAATGAAGAGTAATTTTAGTTGGAAGAATTCAGCAAAAGAATATATAAAATTATATTATAAGTTATTAGAAAAATAAACTGCTTTACATTAGATGAGAAAAAGATAATTAATTTCTTAGATCTAAATAACATATGGAAGTAAGTTATTATCTTTGGGAGGTGATAAATCAACTTATATTTCTGCTGATATAGAGATAAAAGATAATTTTTTAGAAGAGGTATAGATAGTTAAATTATTTTTAAACTTTAAATTATTAATAAAATAGGAGGGTTAATAGATGAAGATATTAGCATTAATTTTAGCTGGAGGTAGAGGAACGAGATTAGATGTTTTATCTGAGCATAGAGCAAAACCAAGTGTACCCTTTGGGGGAAAGTTTAGGTTGATTGATTTTGCTTTGAGTAATTGTGTTAATTCAGGTATTTATGATATAGGAGTTTTAACTCAATATTTACCTTTATCCTTAAATGATCATATTAAGATAGGAAAGCCTTGGGATTTAGATAGGCGTATAGGTGGTGTTACTATATTGCAGCCTTATACTGGAAGGCAAGGTGGCTGGTATAAAGGTACTGCTCATGCTGTTTACCAGAATCTCTCTTATATAAAACAGCATAATCCTAAATATGTAGTAATTCTTTCTGGAGATCATGTGTATAAGATGAATTATTCTGAAATGGTATCTTATCATGAGCAAAAAGGTGCTGATTTAACTATTGCGACTCAACGGGTAGCTTGGGAAAATGCTAATCAATTTGGTATCTTAGATTCAAATGAGGATATGCAGATTATGAATTTCGTTGAGAAACCAGAAGATCCACCAAGTAATTTAGCCTCAATGGGAATATATGTCTTTACAACTGATGTTTTGATCGAAAAGTTAGAAGCTCTGTGTAATCAAGAGAATTCAGATTTTGGCCATCATATTATTCCAGAAATGATCAATAACAATGATGTTTTTGCTTATGAGTATGCTGGTTATTGGAGAGATGTGGGAACTCTTAAATCTTTTTGGGAAGCAAACTTAGCTTTAACAGATCCTTTACCAGAATTGAATTTATATGATGATAATTGGAAGATACATACAAGAAGTGAAGAGAAGCCACCAGTTAAGTTTGGGCAAAAAGGTCAAGCGATTAAGAGTTTAGTATCAAATGGATGTATAATTAATGGTATTGTAGAAAATAGTGTTCTTTCTCCAGGAGTAGTTATAGAAGAGGGAGCAATAGTTAGGGATTCAGTAATTTTGAATAATACTGTAATCAAAAAAGATTCAATAGTTTGCAAGAGTATTATAGATAAGAATGCTAAAATAGGAATTAATTCTCATATAGGTTTCAGTAATGAGATGACTCCTAGTGATGAAAAGCCATCACTACTAACTAATGGGCTAAATATTATTGGAAGAAATGTTATAGTACCAGATAATACTCAAATTGGTCGTAATTGTAGAATTTTATCGGGGGTTTTAGAGAATGATTTTGAAGATAAGAATATTCCAAGTGGAAGTACTATTAGGTCAGACCATGAGAATCTCCAAAAATATATAATAGATCTTGCTAATTAGTTTATTTTAGATTATATATATCAAAGGCAAGTGATAATTTAATTATTTCTTAATAAAGCTTAGAGATAAGACAAGAATGAAATAGAATTAAGTCTTAAAAATCTTACCAATTTTAGATGATTGATGAATTAAAATTATTATTAATTAAACAAATTGCAATTATATTTAAAGTATTATCTTCGAAGTGGAGAAGGATATTATAGAATAAATTTATATTAGTTATTATTGACAGAGTCATAAAAATATCATATAATGGATAATAATATAATTTTTAATTGTGTTTTCCAATTATCTTCATAAAAAAGCTTGTTTTAATAGTTTTTGGATATATTAAAATAAAAAATAAAATTAGCGTGTTACTGTTGGGAGTACAGGCATTAGCTAGGGAAAATCTTAGGTTATAGTATTAACTATAATTAGATTTTTTCTAGCTTTTTTTATTTTTCTTATCTAGGAAATTATAATTTATTAATGATGGCTAAAATGATTAGTATGGGAGGGGAAGTATGAGTAACTTTAAAAAGGTTATTATGGTTTTAACTCTGTTGATAGGTATATCATCGGCGATAGTGGTAGGTTCTTTTTTATTCATGTATAAAACTGGAGAGATTACTATTAATTTTTCTAAGTCTAAGGAAGATAAAATTCTAAAAGAAGAAGAATTAGAAATTTTTAGTTGGTGGACTGGTGGAGGAGAGGCACAAGGATTAGAAGCTTTATTTGAGATTTTTAATCAAAAGAATTCAGATATGGAAATTATTAATGCTGCTATATCAGGAGGTGGCGGTTCTAGTGCTAAAGCAGTATTAAAAACTAGAATGCTTGGCGGAAATCCTCCAGATTCTTTTCAAGTTCATGGTGGTTCAGAACTTATAGATACTTATGTTAGAGCTGGTGTAATGGAGCCTATTACAAACTTGATTAATGAATTGGGGATTAAGGATAAGTTTAACCAAGAGATACTGGAGATGTGTAGTTATCAAGGGGAAGTCTATGCAATCCCTCTAGCAGTACATCGTGGAAATATACTGTGGTATAATAAATCACTTCTGAAAAAATATAATCTCAAGCCTCCTACTAACTTTTCTTCTTTTCTAAGTAGTTTAGAAGAATTATCAAAGCAAGGAATAACTCCATTATCATTAGGAGATAAGGACCGCTGGCCTGCAACTCATATTTTTGAATCACTGCTTTTATCAACTTTAGGTCCAAAAGCTTATAATGGTTTATGGAATGGCAAGACAAGCTTTAGTAATCCTAAGGTTAAAGAAGCTTTAGTTAGATTTAATGAAATATTAAGATATACTAATCAAGATCATGCAGCCTTGAGTTGGCAAGATTCAGCTAGGCGTTTGTATGAAGGAAAGGCTGTATTTAATATCATGGGTGATTGGGAGGAAGGTTATTTTAAAGCTTTAGGCTGGGAGGCAGATCAAGAATTTGGATGGTCAAACTTTCCTGGGACTAAAGGAAGTTTTATGGTAATTGTTGATAGTTTTGGATTACCTAAAGAAGCTGCTAATCCTGAAAGTACAAAATCATGGTTAAAAGTCATAGCTTCACGTGAAGGACAAGATGTTTTCAATCAAATCAAGGGTTCAATTCCTTCTAGAATTGATGTTGATAAAAACAAGTATGACTTATATATGAAAGAAGCAATAGATGATTTTTCAAATAACATATTAACTCCATCAATTGCTCATGGTTCTGCAGCTCCAGAAAATTTTATGGTAGCTTTAGATGATGTTATTAATGAATTTGTTAGTGAAAGAAATATAGAAAGAAGCTTTAATAACATTCAAGATATAGCAGATAAATACCTTAAATAAAACCTTTAGAAAGATTGATTTTATAATTTAACGGAGGTGAACTTATTAAAATGAAACAAAATAAAAAAGAAAGGTTTATATCTTTTCTATTTGTTTTACCATCAATCATTGCAATTCTTATATTTGTCTATGGCTTTATTGCTAAAACAGTTGAAATTTCATTATTAAATTGGGATGATTTTGCTACTTTATTAAGGGGTGAAAAGAACTATGTTTGGTTTGAAAACTATATAGATCTATTCAACGATCAAAGATTTTTAACAGATCTTAAAAATATTGTATTTTTTAGTATTTATTTCATAGCCTATACCTTGGCATTGGGTATAGTATTAGCACTTATAATTAATGGGATAAAAAAGGGTAGAAGTTTTTTCAAGAGTATATTTTTATTTCCTATGGCTATTTCCTTTGTGATATCTGGGACAGTGTGGCGATGGATCTTTGCACCAGGTACTTTACCTAATAATCCTGAAGGAATAAATTTTCTTTTAGGAAAGATAGGTCTGTCTAATTTGCAATGGGAGTGGTTTATTAGTACCGATTCTAGTTTTTTTGGTTTTAATGTTGCTTTAATTCCTATAGTTATTGTGGCAATTTGGCAATTTTCTGGTTATATAATGGCTTTATGGCTTTCAGGAATAAGAGGAATTCCTAAATCATTGATTGAAGCAGCAAGAGTAGATGGGGCTTCTAATTGGCAAATTTTTAGGAGAGTTTTATTTCCAATGCTTAAACCTCTTACCTTATCAGCAATAGTTATTTTGGCTCATATATCATTAAAGTTCTTTGCTTTAATCTATGCTATGACTGGTAGTGGACCTAATAATGTAACTGATATTCCAGCTATATATATGTTTGAAGCTGCTTTTAAATCAAATAGATATTCTACAGGGGCAAGTATTGCTGTTGTGCTATTGATCTTAGTAGGTATATTAATTATACCTTACTTATCTAATAACTATAGAGAGGATGGATAAAATTGACTTCAAATAAACTGGGAAAGAAGACTGTGATGTATTTATTTTTAATACTTCTATCTTGTTTGTTCTTAGTTCCAATGTATGTACTATTAGCAACAAGTTTTAAAAGTTTTAATGAAATATCTGCTACGAACATGTGGAACTTACCTGTTCAATTTTCATTTAAGCCATTTATAAAGGCCTTTAAACATCTATCACCAAATATCTTAAATAGTTTTTATATAGCAATTCCGGCAACGATTCTTTCGGCTTTGTTTGGTTCTTTGAATGGATATGTGTTAGCTAAATGGAGATTTAAAGGATCAAATTTCCTATTTGCCTTATTACTTTTTGGGATGTTTATTCCTTATCAAAGTATTTTAATTCCTTTGGTTAGGTTCTTACAAAAGATTGATCTCTATGGTTCTATTTATGGCTTGATTTTGGTACATGTTATTTATGGAATACCAATAACTACCTTGATCTTTAGAAACTATTATGCAGAGATTCCAGATGCTTTAATTGAAGCTGCTCAAGTTGATGGAGCAGGTATATTTAAAACTTATACTAAGGTGTTTTTGCCAATTTCTATACCTGGATTTGTTGTAGTAACTATCTGGCAGTTTACAAATATATGGAATGAGTTCTTATTTGCTGTAACCTTAACTAATAATCCTGCTAGTCAACCAGTTACTGTAGCATTGGTAAATTTAGCAGGAAGTAAAGTCATTGAATGGAATGTACAGATGAGTGGGGCTATTATTTCTGCAATACCTACTTTGTTTATCTATATATTTCTAGGTAGATATTTTATGAGAGGTCTGTTAAATGGATCTGTAAAAGGCTAGAGGGCTATATAGTAATATCTGTGTAGTGTGAGTAATGAGGAGGCGAAGGGTTAGTAACAATGGATATATATCAAGACTCTATGAAGAATAGAAGAATGAAGCAAAGTGAAGATATTTATAAACTTTTATTTAAAAATAATGGAACAGCTATGTTTATTAGTGAAGATAATAGTTCTATAGCCTTAATTAATGATAAGCTAGAAAATTTAATAGGATATTCCAAAGAAGAGTTAGAAGCTAATATGAAGTTTGAAGATTTAATTGTAGCAGATGATAAAATTAAATTTAAGTGTTATGAAAAGCAACGTAGAAAAGATGATAAATCTGATAATTGTGAATTAAGAATAGTTGATAAATGGGGAAATATAAAAACAGTATTGCTTCAGATTGAGTCAATTATGGAGAGTAAGAGTATTGTTTCACTGATAGATATTAGTAGACGTAAGGAGTTTGAAGAAAGAATAGAGCATCTAATGTACCATGATGATTTAACAGAACTTTATAATCGTTCCTATTACCAAAAGATGCTTAACTGTTTAGATGATGTTGAACAGTTGCCATTAAGTATTATTATTGCTGATAATAATAGATTAAAGTTGATTAATGATACTTTTGGTCATGGGCAAGGTGATAAAGTTATTAAGCTTGTAGCTAAGATTCTCAAGAAATCTACTAGAGATAGAGATATTATAGCTCGTTGGGGTGGTGATGAATTTAGCATTATCTTACCTAATACAGATATTGATAATGCTAAGAAAGTCATCAAAAGAATTAAAAGGGAAGTTGAAAAGGTTAATGTTGATATTATCATGCCAAGTATTGCTTTAGGAGTAGCAACTAAAACAGATATTAGTCAAAATATAGAAGAAATAATTAAATTAGCAGAAAGAAGGATGTATCAGGATAAATTGGAGAGTAAGAGAATTATAGATAATGCTATGATTATATCTTTAGAAAATAACCTAACAGTGAGCAATTATGAAAGTAAGGCTCATATAAGAAGGATAAAAAGCTTATTATTGAACTTTGGGAAGATATTAGGCTTAGATCAAGATAATATCAATCATTTAAAGTTATTGGCTAGATTACATGATATAGGGAAGATAGGAATCTCTCAGGAGGTATTCAATAAATCTACTTCTTTAACTAAATTAGAGAGAAGTCAACTTAAGCAGCATTGTGAGATTGGTTATCGGATAGCAAGAAGCTTTCAAGAGTTACTTCCAATTGCTAATGCTATCTTATTTCACCATGAACGCTGGGATGGAAAAGGATATCCTCAAGGGATAAAAGAAAATAGAATTCCTCTGTTAGCCAGAATAATCAGTATTGTGCATTATTATGATATAAGGACAGAAGTTGATTCTCTATCCCATCAGGAGGTACTAAACGAGATAGATCACATGAAGGGCAAGAGATTTGATCCTAGATTGGTGGATGAATTTATTAATAGTAATATATTTTAAAATACCAACCTATAATAGGCTGGTATTTTTGTTGAGGCTTAAAGTTAAGCTTTTTGTCCTAATAAATAATTAATAAATTGTTGTGCTGTTCTTCCTGACCTACCATTATGCCACATCTCCCATTGTATTGCCTTAGTTTTGAGTTCTTCTTCACCTATAGTGAGTTTATTCTGTTTAGCAAGTTCTTTAACTATAGTCAAGTAATCTTTCTGATTTGGAGATTCATAAAAGATTGTTAATCCAAAGCGGCTTGATAATGATAATTTTTCTTGTATTGCATCTGATAAATGAACTTCTCCACTTTCTTGATCACGATCACTCCATTTTTCTTTGATTAGGTGCCTGCGGTTAGAGGTGGCATAAAAGAGTACATTATCTGGTTTTACTTCTACTCCTCCTTCAATAATTGCTTTCATATACTTATATTCTGTTTCAAAATCCTCAAAGGATAGATCATCCATGAAGATAATAAAATGTAATCCTCTTTTCTTAAGGTTTTCTAATATCTTAGGTAGTTCTTTCATTTGATCTTTATTAAGCTCTATTAGTCTTAGTCCGGCTTCAGAATATTGATTAAGTAATGCCTTTACAGAAGATGACTTTCCTGTGCCACTATCACCAAATAAGAGTACATTATTAGCAGCTTTATCATTTAAGAAGGCTTCTGTGTTTTGGATTAATTTCTTTTGCTGGTTTTCATAGCCTACCAAGTTATCAAAGCTGATAGAGTCAGGATCTTTAATTCCAATAAGTTGATTATCTTTCCAGCGAAAGGCTTTGTAAATCCCTAACTTTCCAACACCATGATCTTGATAATATTCCATTAAAGATTTAGTTAAGGTTGTTGTTGGTTGATGATTATTGAAAGCATCGATTATTTTCTTGAAGTTTCTAGCAGGAGTTTCTTTATTTTTAGATCTTTTAGAAGGTAGAAAATTATTAATAAAATTAAGATTTTTAAGCTCTATTTGTTGAGCTAAATTTTGCAGTTTAAATTGATAGATCTGTTGTAGAATCTTAAAGTCATGTATTGCAGCCTGATATAAGCTATCTCCAATATTTTTAGCATCTTGTTCACAACGAAGGCTGAAGATATTCTGATCTGTAATGATAAGTTTTAAGAGATATTCCTTCCAGATATCACCTGCAAAGTTTTCTTGTTCAGCAATTTTGATTAAGTCAGCAATTAATTCATAATAATTATTTTTCAAAGTTTTAGTATCAGTATTGTTATTTTTATTTAAGCTTGAAATTAGTTTAGATAATTTTTTTACTATCTGATCATCTAAGATATTTCTATAAAGCAATAAAGAGTTTAATTTAGAAAAAGAATTTAGATTAGTGCACATATTAATCACTTATCCCTCCAAAGATTAATTATTTGATATTTATTTCTATTTGAAAGTTGATATACCTGCAAAATTAAAAGGTTAAATCTACTAAAATTTTATATTTTTTTGTTAGTATAAGCAGGAAGAAAGTGTAATTTGTAGAATAAAGAATAAATAATGCACTACCAGAGTTTGTAATTCCAAATTAAACAATGGGGTGATTTTTTTGGCTGAGCAGATTAGAGAAGAAGAGAATTTAGTGGATGATGAAGAGTTAAATATGGCTGTTGAGGAGATTATGGGAATTATTTTTAAAGATGAAGCAGAAGAAGAGTAGTAAGTTAAGAGGATAAGAATGATTGGGGGAGTTCAAGGTTATTGGACTCTCTTTTTTTATTTTACTATCTTTCACCCCAAGACTACTTCTTCACTCGATAAAAATATTCTCCTCAGGTGTTATGATAATTTTTTAGCAATTAAGCAGGGGAAAAGTATTATTTAGAGAAATAAAAAATAAGATTATTGTTATTTAATGGATTAAATGGATATAGATGTCGAAATTTGCTGCTGGCTTTTAGCTACTAGTTTCTGGCTACAGTTAAGAGCTTACTTATATAAGATTTGACTGATTTTGTAAAGTTATTTTTAAGTGGTGAGAAAGGGGCTAGTAAATGAAGATAGATGCTCATTATTATGCTTTATTAGCTTTTGCTAGAAGAGATAGAGTTAATATCTAATTTTAAAGAGTCTAATTGCCATAAATACTATCAAGGGGTAAAATGCTATAAGGATAAATTCTATGAGTATTCTGCAAAGCATTTGTTAAAGATTCCGAGTTAAAAGATAGTTTAGAGTTGATAATGTAGAGTTTATAGTTAAGATGATTATATTATGGTTGAGTTTTTATTTTTGATAAAGCAATGGAAGGAAAAGATGTTTTGAGGTAGATATTATTTGTGTATGAGATATGTGGTTAATACTTCTAAATAGATAGTTTATATGAAGTATGTCGTTTAAATTAAGTTAGGCGAAATGTTGCTCAAGGAATATTTATGGTTTAAATGGACAATAATACTAAAGTTAAAGGAGTGAAATTTATGCCAAGAGCAATTTATCCTACATATGAAATTGAAATAAGTCATAATGGATTAAATAAATACAAAATTATCAAGGGAAAAACCAAGAGAGAAGCTCAAAGAAAAGCTAATGCACAACTTGCAAGATGGGATGAGCAGTGGCAAAAAAAATTAGAAAAAGAAGAAAAAAGACAAAGAAAAGAATTAAAAAAACTAGATCAAGAAAGAAAAAGTGAAATAGCAAAAGAAAAAACGGAAAAAGCTCAAAAACTAAAGGCAAGTCTAGAAAACATGTTAGTAAATTCACTAAAAATTGATAATAGTATTAACTGGGATAAATTAAAAGATGAATCTAAATTTGAAAAAAGAAAACCTAAAAAAGCAAGATTAAAGTCGCTTCCTCCTAAGCCAGTAGGGGAACCAAAAAGAGAATATTATAAACCTAAAATAAATTTATTAGATAAACTTTTCAAAAAACGCAAAATAAAAAAGCAACAAATATCTAATAATCAATATAATAAAGCTTTAGAAAGACATAAAAAAGATATAAAGAGTTGGAAAGAGAGAAAAAATAAAATTATAAAGGAAAATGAAAAAATTGAAAAAGAATACGAAACAAGCTTAAAGAAATGGGATTATAACAAACAGGAATTTTATAAAAAACAAGAAGAATATAATCAGTATATAATTAATTTAGAAAAAGCATACTTTAATAAAGTACCTTCTGCTATTGCTGAATATTATGATATAGTTTTAGATAATGTTAAATATCCTGATATTTTTCCACAAGAATTTGAAATTGATTATAACCCTGACAATAATATTTTATTATTAGACTATAGATTGCCTTCTCATGAAGATTTACCTAAGATTCAAGAAGTTAAATATATAAAAACTAGAGATTCTTTTAAAGAAAAAGAATTATCAAAAACAGCTTTTAGAAAATTATATGATGGTATTCTTTATCAGATAGCTCTTAAAACTATAAATGATATATATCAAACCGATGAAATTGATATTATAGATGCAATTGTTTTTAATGGGTTTGTAAGGACAATAGATAAAGCAACTGGTAAAAAAATTAGTCCTTGTGTTTTATCTATTCAAGTTACTAAAAAGGAATTTCATGAAATCAATTTAGATTTAGTTGACCCTAAAGAATGTTTTAAGAATTTAAAAGGGGTTGGAGCCTCTAGACTATATAAATTATCTCCTGTTGCTCCTATAATAAAAATCGATAAGGAAGATAGTAGATTTATAGAATCCTATGATGTTAGTGATAATTTAAATGATGCTGACAATTTGGCTGCAATGGATTGGCAAGATTTTGAACATCTTATAAGAGAAATATTTGAAAAAGAATTTTCACAAACTGGTGGAGAGGTAAAAGTTACTCAATCTAGTAGAGATGGAGGAGTAGATGCTATAGCTTTTGATCCAGATCCAATTCGTGGTGGTAAAATTGTTATTCAAGCTAAAAGATATACTAATGTTGTTGGAGTTTCAGCAGTTCGTGATCTTTATGGAACTGTAGTAAATGAAGGAGCAACAAAAGGAATTTTAGTTACAACATCAAATTATGGGGCAGATTCGCATAATTTTGCTAAAGATAAACCTATTACACTTTTAAATGGCTCAAATCTTCTTCATCTTTTAGAGAAACATGGTTATAAAGCAAAAATTGATTTAAAAGAAGCTAAAAGAATTAATTCTTCTCGATAGGATTAAAGAGAGCAACACTTCGCATAACAGCACCTTAGCGACATCCCAGTTATGAGCATCAATGAGAATAAGTGCTGACTTATGTTAGATATAGTGGTTATCTAGAGATTGAAAGCTTTATTGGGGACGTCGCGAAGCTGTTGGACGTTAGATGAAATCCCCCTATTAAAAACTTTGAATTTTTATTGTAAAAAGAGAGGAGTAATAATAATGAGTAAATTTTGTTTAATTGGAGGATTGGGACCAGAGTCGACAATTGACTATTATAAATTAATCATTAAACATTATCAAAAATTAGAAGGAAAAGAAGAAATCCCAGAATTTTTTATTAATTCTTTAAATGTAAATAAACTACTTAATATGGTAGATAGAAAAGATTATGATAAATTAACAGATTATTTATTATCAGCTATAAAGGAAGGATATAATGCGGGTGCTAATTTTGGTGCAATAGGTGCAAACACTCCACACATTGTATTTGATAGATTAAAAGAACAGTCCCCGATACCTCTTATAAGTATAGTTGAAGAGACAGGAAAAAAAGCGAAAGATTTAAAGATGAAGAGTGTAGGACTATTTGGAACAAAATTTACTATGCAAGAGGATTTTTTCAAAAAAGAAATTTTAAAATATGGTGTAACAACAGTTGTACCTAATAATAAAGAGCAGGAGTATATACATAATAAAATAATGACTGAATTAGAGTTAGGAATAGTTAAAGAGGATACTAAAAAAGAATTATTAAAAATTATTGAAAGAATGAAAGAAGAGGACAAGATAGATGGATTAATTTTAGGATGTACAGAACTGCCTTTGATATTAAAGGAAGAAGATGAATCTAATATAAAATTTTTAAATACTACAGAAATTCATGTTGAAAGTATTATCAGAAAATTAGTCTAAAAGAACGGGGAACTTCACATAACAACGGATTAGCGACATCCCAGCTATGAGCATAAGTGAAAGCTGGGCTGACTTATGTTAGATTTGGTTGTTTCATTATAGTTGGGAGCATTATCGGGAACGTCGCGAACCCCAGGAACGTTATCTAAAATTGCAAAACAAGATATTAATAAAATATAGACAATCTGAGGAGGAAATATAATATGTTTAAGAGTAGAATGAAATTAATGGCTTTAGTTATGATTTTAGTTGTATTAATTTCAGGAATTATAAGAGCACAAAGTGAAGGAAGAATTTCTGTTGAAGTAAAACCAGGCGAGAGGTATAAGGATGTTACTTGGTATTGGCTTGGTATTTTTCCAATTAAAAGTAATCCACAAATGGCAATTTGGTTAGAAGATGAGCAAGGTAATTATATAGATACTATTTATGTAACTGAATCTAGTGGAAAATCTAAATGGTCAGGTGGGAAGGATATTCGCAGACCAGATGCTTTGCCTATTTGGTCACATAAAAGAGGGATAAAATATAATGATGGACTATATATGCCAACAAAAGATAAACCATTAGTTGATGCAATTACAGGTGCTACACCTAAAAAAGGTTTTACTCGCAAATGGATAATTCCAGCTGATATAAAATTAAAACAACTTGTTATAAGATTGGAAGTTAATCAATCTATTGATTACAATGAAACGTACAAGAAAAAATTATCTAAAAATAATTTTAATTATAATGATACTTCAGGTCAGCCATCTTTACTTTGGGAAGGTGAAATTGAAATTAAAGACGGATTTACTACTGTTCTTAAAAAGGTTGGACATGGTCATCCTTCAGGAAAGAATGGAAAATTATTTAGAAATTTAGAAACTATAACTACAGCTAATGAAATTATTGAATCAATTGAAATTAAATATTTAAAATAAAAGGAGGATTTGATGCTGAAGGATAAGGTAGTAGCATTTATAATTTTTATTATTATATTTTTAGGATTTTCTTGTAATGTTTCGGCTAATATGATTGATTGGAGATATTATGAGACTGACAATTTTCTTGTTTTTTATCCTCAAGAATATCAACAAAGGGCTTTGGAAATGATATATTATTTAGAAGAGTATAAATCGGAGGTTATTGGTTTAACTGGAACTGAATTAGATTTTAAGCCAACAATTATTATTCAAGATTTAGGAATGGAAAGCAATGGATATGCTAATATATTTACTAATACTATAGGAATGTTTACTAATATTCCTTCTACAATAACCTATAAACCAGAAGATAAGAATCGACATAGAAGGACTGTAGTTCATGAATTTACCCATTTAGCTCAGTATAATAATTATTCAGGAGTATCTAAAATAACTACTACCTTATTCGGAAGGTTATTTTCTCCTAATTTTCATAGTCCAATTTGGTTAACTGAAGGAACTGCAGTTTATAGTGAATCCCAATTAAATCAATATGAAGGTAGATTAAATGCTGGGTATTATGATGCTTTAATAGCCACTAAAGCTAAAGAAGACCAATTACCATCATTAAATGAAGTAACTTATGTAAAGGATTATTATCCTTATAATCAGGGCTATCTTTATGGTTCAGAATTTATGGATTATCTAGCTAGAGTTTATGGAGAAGAAAAATTAGCAGAATTTTTTACTCTACATGGTTCTTATTTTTGGGTTCCTATAGAGGGGAATCTGTTTCCTGCTATAGGTTTGGATAAGGCAGCTAAAGATGTTTATAATAAAACTTTCCCTGAATTATTTGCAGATTGGAAAGGCTATGTTAAGGAAAAATATAAGGATTGGGAGTTAAGTGGTCAGGAAGTTCTTCATAGTCAGCAAGGAGAGATTTCTACATTTGATATAGCTGATAATAAGATTTATTATTTTCAAAATAGATATTTAAAATCTTTTCCTTATGATTATAAAGAGGTTTATGAATTAGTTGAATATGATCTACTTACTAGAGAAAAGAAGGTTATAGCAAGTAGTAACACAAGCAATGGATTTTTACAGATTGTTAATGGTAAATTATATTATTCAGTTTTAGATTATAGCAAAGACTATAATAATTTAGTAGAATCAGGATATGGTGGAATAGCTAGATTATATAAATATGATTTAAAGACAGGAAAGAATAAGAGATTATTTGAGGATGAATTTAAAGATTTTATTGTTCTTGCTAATGGTGATATTATTTATACAAAGGCTAACAAGCAGGGAATTGGCTCTGAAATCTGGAAATATCAACAGGATAAAAAGAAGAAACTGGGCATTACTAAGGAGTTAATTTCAGAGATAAAAAGATACAAAGATAGATTTATTGTAGTCAGTAAAGAGAATCTAGGTAGTTGGGGAATTAAGTATTTAGACTTAGAGAAAATGTTACTTATTCCTATAATTGATACTGATTGGACAGAAAAAGAGATAAGTATTAAAGGGGATAAGCTATATTTTACCGCTAATTATAATCATCAACAGTCTATATATCAGTATGATTTAAATACTTATAAAACATATAAATTAACAGATTGCTATGCTAATAATGGTCAGTTTTACAAAGATAATCTGTATTTTATTGCAATGAATAATAATGGTGGAGGGATATATAAGAAGAAAGTAAATGGCAAAGAATATAACTTACCTAAAAGAGAAGAGAGTATTAAAAAAGATAGCATACTTATTTCTGATATTAAAGAAGAAGTAAAAGAAGGAAAAGCTATGGCTAAAAGTTTAAAATATTTGTTAAAACCCAATGGAATTATAAAGTTAGATTCTCAACTTAGTCCTTCAGCGGGATTATTGGTTGGCATGGATGGATTAGGGATGAACTCATATACGATTTCTCCTTCTCAGTATGGAGGAATAAACTTTGGTCTTACTTCCAAATTTTTAGATCCATTAGCTATTAATGTTAATAATAAAGCTAAAAAGGATGGGCGAGAAACAGAATTAAATCTTGATTATCAACTTTATAGTTCTAAACAAGGCTTATCAGGGGTTAAGATAGATTATACTACAGATTTTAGTGAAGCTATACCAGGGGTAAAATTCGATTTTACTTATCCACATCATGATTTAGAACTTTATGTACAAAGTTATATAAATGATGAAGGAGTTAATAGTAAGTTTGACTATAAATATTTAATGGATAATAGTGGTATAAAAATTAAAGGTAGCCTCTTTAAAGATTTTGAAAAAGAGAGTAATATTAGAGGAGTTGCTTTGGAAGAGATTTATGACAATAATGTAAGTGGTTATCAAGTTAGTGTTGATTATAGTCATAAATTATTGCAATTTAGGAAGGGGTTGTGGAATCCCAATATCTTTATGGATAATATTTATGGTAGTTTATTTGTTGATTATACAGATATTGATACAATATCTGATAAAGTTGCTTATGGATATGAATTATCATGTGAGATTGGTACCCTTAATAGACTTAAATTAGTTCCTAAGTTAGGGATTAGTTATTCAGGTAGAGAGATTGAAGCATTTTGGGATTTTAAAATCAGTTTTTAAATTTGAAAAATAGAAGCTTGTAAAATGTAGTTTTGCAACTTCAGATAATATGAGCTTAGAGACATCTAACTATATAGTATATATGAAAGTTGAGAATGACATATAAAAGTTTTATATTTTTCCAAGATTAGGAGCATTGATGAGACCTTGCGAAGCTGCGGGAGATTATACGAAATTCCCCCTATACTTTCTATCTTATTGTTGATTGTAATTGAATTCATAGAATGTATTTGACTGATAGTCAGTAATTATGTTATAATGTTTCTGACTGACGGTCAGTCTAAATAAACTATTAAAATTGGAGGAGTGGTTATGTTTAAAAGTGTTGAACTGTTTTATTTTTCTGGAACTGGAAATACATTGTTACTTGTTAAAGAAATGAAAGAAGTATTTAAGGAAAATGAGATAAAAGTTAGCGTGAAAAAAATAGAAAATACATATTCGCCTAAAATCAACAAAGATTCATTAGTTGGTCTATTATTTCCAATTAATACAAACGCAACAATGCCATTTGTTTGGGAGTTTTTTAAATCTTTACCTGAGGCTAATGGTAATCCGATATTTATGGTTAATACAAATAATGGTACACCTGCTATATCTCATCCTTTATTTAAACTCCTAAAAGGAAAAGGTTATAATCCAGTTGCTTCTTGTGAAATTTTAATGCCAAACAATATTCAGTTTGATTCTATGAAGCCTGATGAAAATAATAGGGTGACTTTAGGAAAAAGAAAGATTAGAGAGTTTACAATAAGTTTACTGGAAGGATCATCTGTTTGGGATTTAAATATGAAAGGTCCCAGATTTGTTTCATGGTTAGCAAGGAATACTCCCCTACCTTGGATTACAAGTAGACTTTTCTGTAAGTTTAAAGTTGATAAAGAGGTCTGTCAGCAATGCAAAGTTTGTGTAAATAATTGTCCTATCAGTAACATCAAAATGAATTATTTCCCTCAGCACTTAAATAAATGCCAGTTTTGCGGAAGATGTATAACTAATTGTACTGAAAGAGCCATTTATATAAAGGGCAAAAAGGATTCTGTTACAATCAAAGGGGTGGTATAATGTTTAATGAAAATATGATAAAATTGTTAACCAGTGGTTTTTGGTTTATTGTACTAGTATTATTATGGAATGCATTTTTAGCTAATAAGTTACCTGAACCCTTTAATACAGATTTGTTTGACAAGTCAATTCCCAATTATGTCTTATATAGTGAGACTATTTTTAGGATATTAGTTTTCTTTCTTCCTATATTAATAAAAGTAGGATTAAAAAAAGATATTAATAAAATAGGCTTAGTTGTCTATATTATGGGAGTAATAATATATTTTATTTCATGGTTGCTTTTAATTTATTTTCCAAATAGTAGCTGGAGTACAAGTTTAATAGGTTTTATGGCTCCTGCCTATACACCAATAGTATGGTTGATTGGATTAGCTCTATTAGGCGAAAATTTATTTATAAATTCAGATTATAAACCATGGTTATATATAGTTCTATCTGTATTCTTTATAATAATTCATAGTTATCATACTTATTTAGCTTATAATAATTACTATAGATAAAATACTTAGAAAGAAGTGATATATATGACAAGAATATCAAAAAAACCGGAGATAAGGAAAAATGAAATTTTAGATGTTGCTGAAGAGTTGTTTGCAAAAGAAGGCTTTGATAATACCCCTGTAAGTAAAATTGTTAATAAGGTTGGTGTTGCTAAGGGGACATTTTATTATTATTTTAATTCTAAAGAAGATATTATTGTCGCTATACTAGAGAGAAGATTTAATTATATTAAGAAGAAAATTAACAAAGTGATTAATGATAAAACATATACTCCTATAAAAAAGTTAGAAATGTTATTAATTGAACTTATTTTTCCTCATAAAGAAGGCAATAATTATGTTAATAATATAAAGATAGACGAAAATGCCAAAATTCATCAAAAACGAGATGTTCTTTTTTTTGAGATCTTTGAACCCTATATTGAGATGGTTGTAAAAGAAGGAGTAGAGAAAGGAAGTTTCAATACTAATAATATAGGAGAAACAAGTAAAATTTTGTTTTTGGGGATAGATAGATATATACATATTTGCTATAATACTTTAAATAATAAAAAGATACTTGATAAAAGAATTAAAGCGATTACAGAAGTTATTGAAAGAGTTCTGGGTATAGAAGGAAATTTGAATTTAAGGTAGATCTTATATAAACATACTAACCTCTTATAGTGTTAGAAAAACTAATCGGTGAACTAAAAGGTTGTCCATAAGCTAAAAAAGCAGTAGCATAATTATTAGATTTTGACACATCAATGCTTAAAATAGGTTGATTCATCTAAATCAGTATCTTAATCAACGACTGCCAACAGCGGATACGTTCTTCATCCTAATTCTAGTTTTTTTATTATGAATAATAAAAAAAGGTACATACCAGATTGAACTGATTATGTACCTATTATATGAACAGCACCTTAGCGATATCCTGGATGAGTGTATAAATGAAGGATGGGCTGACTTGTGTTAGGATGTGAGCTTTAATTAGTAAATTTTCTACTAAATTAGTTTTGGAAGTTTTAGGTCTTTGTGTTTCAAATGTTAATAGTTTTAATGTAATTAAAGATAATGTTGATAGAATAAATAATATTTATAAAAAAGATATTGAATGAAGGTTTATATTTAAAGGCTACGGCGTATAAACCAGCTAACAAAAATCAAAAATAAATTAGACTTTTCCATTATGTATCACTATCTAAGCAAACAAATTAAGAATAAAACTATAGATTTAAATCTATGTTTTGTTAGAAGAGAGCTTATAATTTTTAAAGTGCCTTAGAGGTTTTTCTTATTACTTCCAGAAAGATTATAGTAAGTAATAGCTAATATAGGGGTGATAAGATGGATCTTCCTATGGGATCTTTTCGATATATAAATTTTAAATCAAAGCATAGCTATAAAGTTGATATCAAAGCTAATAATATGTTAACAGAACTGGAAGTAGATGATGGATTTGAAAAAGAATCAATCCCTCATAACAAAGTAAAGAGACTATTAGTTTATGGAGATATTGCTGCCGGTCAAGAAATTAATATTAATACTACTATGGATGAAGAATTTCCTCTACCTAAAAGATGGTTTAAAAGCTGCTATGATAATTTTGTATTACAGGTTGAGGGTGATAGTATGTTAAATGCTGATATAGAAGATGGTGACTATGTAGTTGTTAGACAGCAAGATACTGCTTCTAGTGGACAGATAGTGGCAGCTATTATAGAAGATGGAGTTACCTTAAAGCGATTTAAGAAGAAAGAAGGAGATATCTATCTTCTGCCAGAGAATGAAGATTATCAGCAGATTAAACTGGAAGAAGATATTAGAATCTTAGGGGTAGCTGTAGGACTAATTAAAAATATTTAATTCTTAAAGATGGTTATGAAATTTCATAACCATCTTTATTATTTTAAAGCTAGATATAAATGGATTATACGATTATAGTCTAAATATATCAAAAAACTATATAACTTCATTTTCTTTGACAATCTAAGTTATCTATAGTAATCTAAATAGGTAATTCTAAATTTAACTTATTATGCTAGTTGAATTTAATTATATTTCGTATTATTTAGTTATTAGTTGAGAGTTTTAAACTCCAGAAAATTAATCTTTTAAGGAAGCAATAATTTTAAAAGATAATATTGTAATATTTAAATTAAAATCACAAGATTAATTAGTTTTAGACTAGAAAAGCAAGCTTGCCTTAGGCTCTATCTAAGAATTTATTTTTTAATAATAAAAAATATTGTGCTATCTAGTTAAGTATAAAAATTTACTAGTAGATACTAAATCTTAAGTTCAGAGAAGATACTTAATCTAACTTAAATAATATAAAAATTAAGATCAGTTTATGGAGGAGATTATAATGGCCAAGAAGAGAGCTACCAAAGAGATAAGATTAGGAATAATAGGTGGTGGAGAGATAGGCAGAAAACTATTAGAGATATTTTTGCAGATGAATTCTATTCAAGTAGAATTCATTTCTGATATAAATGATAATGCGCCAGGTATAAAACTAGCCAAGCAGGAACAGATTAAGACTACATCAAATATGATGGAAATTGTGCAAGACTATAGTTTAGATCTAATTCTTGAAGTTACTGGAGTAAATGAAGTATTACAGTCTGTCCAAGATAATAAAGGAGAAAATACAGAATTAATTAGTAGTGAAGGCTCTTATTTAATTTATAATCTAATTGAAGAGTATAATAATTTTCATAATCAACTATTAACAAAGGTGATTTCTCATTTAGATGAAGTATATCATGAAATAGAAGATGATTCACAGAATATTAATCAACTTTTAGGTCAAATTCAACGGATTACTAAGAACTTAAATATGTTAGCCTTAAATGCTTCTATTGAAGCTGCTAGAGCAACTTCAAATCAAGGGAATGGTAAAGGTTTTGCTATAGTAGCTAAAGAGGTAAAGAATTTATCAGGGAGATCAAGTGAACTAGTAGATAATATAGAAGAGATAAATACAGATATTAGAGCTTTAAATGCCAGAATTACAGAGGTTGTACAGGAACTTAAGGGGGATGAATAGAAGGTTTATCTATAAAGGTGGTGTTTAGCATGATAGTAGGATTATGTAGAGTAGAATTAAGAGTACCTATGAGCCAGTCTTTAAAGAACAAACGTGGAGTACTTAAGAGTATGATCAATCGGATTAAGAATCGTTTTAATGTCTCTATTTCTGAAGTTGCTAAACATGATGATTTGAAATTAGCAAGCTTGGGAATAGTAACAGTTAGTTGTGATAGAATATATGTAGAAAAATTATTAAATAAAGTATTAGATTATATTGAATCTAACTATATAGAGGTACAGTTATTAGATGAGTCAATTGAGTTTATTTAATAAGTAAGAGACTAAATTAAAAAGGAGGAATTATTGTGGTTAGAGATAAAGAAGCTATAATTCATCATCTCTTTCATAGTGGAGTAGCCATTAAAACATCGAATCATTTTTTAATCTTTGATTATTATAATGATACGCCTAAAAAAGGGATTAGGAAGATAGATAATGGGGTTATAAGTAAAAAAGACCTAAATAAAGAAGAGAATCCGATTGTCTTTGTAACACATAGTCATCATGATCATTTCAACCCTATTATCTTTGAATGGGAGAAGTGGAATGAAGATATAACTTATATCTTAAGTGATGATATTGAGGTTGAAGAAGAAGATAATCGATATATAATGAAGAAATATCAAGAGATAAATTGGTCTAATGATATTTATATTAAGACTTATGGTACTACTGATCAAGGTTTATCTTACTATGTCGAAGTAGATGGACTTAATATCTTTCATTCTGGTGATTTGAACTGGTGGCATTGGAAGAAGTTTAGCTCTGAAAAGCAACAAGTAGAAGAAGAAGATTATAAAAAAGAGATTGAAAAGCTAAAGGAAAAAGATGTGGACATAGCCTTTGTTCCAGTCGATCCGAGATTAGAAGAGTTTTATCATCTAGCAGGACGGTATTTTGCAGAAACTATTAAGCCTAAATTATTAATACCTATTCACTTTAGTGATAACTATGCTATCACTAAAAACTTTAGCAAAGAGATCAAAGACTTACAAGTAGATGGGGCAATAATTGAAAAGCGTGGAGAGAAGATTAGATTTAGAAAGTCTTACTAAAGATATAAGTAAATAATATATTTTATCTTAAAAATTACCTTTAATAAATAACAAAACCTCTATCTATGAATATAATAACCCATAATTATATTCTGGAAAGAGGTGATTGCTTGGGTAATTGTTCTAAAGATCATTTCCGAGAAATCCAGCAATCTTTAGTGAAAACTAAATTATATCAAGTCAAACTAGGAGATACAATTGCTGCTTTATCACGTAGATTTAATGTTTCAGTAGCTTCACTTGCTGCTGTTAATCCATCTTTGAATTATAACTTTTTGAGACTAGGGCAGAGTTTGTATCTTCCTAAGCAAGAGGAGTTAGGATATTCTGAAATGAGTTATTATAGAATAAAGGATGGAGAAACTCTGCCTTCTATAGCTCAAAAGTTTAATGTAAAATTAGATCAGCTAAGAGAGGTTAATCCTTTGCTAGATGAGGCTGAATTAGAGGTGAATCAGCTGATTTTAATTCCACTACTTCCTTCAAATCCTTTTTGCTCTAAAGACTCTATAATTTATATTGTAAAATATAGAGATAGTTTTGAATCGATAGCTAAGAAGTATAATCTTTCTTTATCTAATTTGAAAGAGGCTAATCCTAATATTGATCCAGAAGCATTATTGCTTGGGCAGAAGATTTGTTTACCGATATAATAGAATAATAAATATGATAAAAAGCCGGTGCTTGTTAGCACTGGCTTTTCTGTATTGTGATATTTAGTGCAAGTGAAAAGTGAAAAAACATTTACTAAATTTTGGTGTTGAATTATTATTTCTATAATTTTATTTTTGAAAAAATAATAATTGTTGTTGTATTTACTTAGCTTGAATAACTTTTGTTTGATTTTCGACTAGATATCCATTATAATAGAAGAACAAGATTTTTTATTATGAAATCGATTTTCACAATATGAAAATACGATGATTTCTAAGTTTTTAAAGATTTTCTTTATATAAATAGAAGAGGAGGAGTAGAGATGATTAAACGAAAAGGAATCCCTTCACAAGAGGGCCTTTATTATCCTGAATATGAAAGGGATAATTGTGGTGTTGGTTTTATTACCAATATTAATGGTGAGAAGAGCCATAAAGTAGTAGAGAAGGGGTTAGAAATTTTAGTGAGATTAGAACACAGGGGTGCAGTCGGAGCCGATCCAGAAACAGGTGATGGAGCTGGTATTTTGATGCAGCTACCTGATGAGTTTTTACGAACTAAGATGAAAGAAGAAGGGCTAGAATTACCACAGAAAGGTGATTATGGGGTAGGGATGATCTTTTTACCTCGTAAATCAGATGAATGCCTTCTAGCTGAAGGAATTACAGAGAAAATTATTGAAGAAGAAGGTCAAGAAGTATTAGGATGGAGAGATGTACCTTTAAATGAGACTGTAATTGGTGAAAGTGCAGCTAGTACTTTACCTGTAATTAAGCAGGTCTTTATTAAAAAGGCAGATAACATAGATAATTTTGAATTGAAGTTATATATAATTAGAAGAAGAATTGAAAAGGCTATCGAAGATAGTGAGATTAAGAACACTGAATTTTTCAGTATTCCTAGTTTATCTAATCGTGTTTTAGTATATAAAGGTTTAATCTTACCAGCACAGATTAAAGAATTTTATTTGGATTTACAAGATCCAACATTAAAGTCAGCTATTGCATTAGTACATCAAAGATTTAGTACTAATACATTCCCATCTTGGGATTTAGCACAACCTTTTAGATATTTAGCACATAATGGTGAGATTAATACTTTAACTGGAAATATTAATTGGATGGATGCTAGAGAACCGGATTTAGATTGTGAAAGAATAGGAAATGATATAGATAAGTTATTCCCAATTACCAATCCTATAGATAGTGATTCAGCTAACTTAGATCATGCTTTTGAACTACTAGTTGCTTCAGGTATGAGCTTAGTTGAAGCTATGACCATGCTAGTTCCAGAACCATGGGAGAAGAACGATTTCTTAAAAGATCAAGTTAGAGATTATTATGAATATAATGCTGGTTTAATGGAACCGTGGGATGGTCCAGCAGCTATTGCCTTTACAGATGGTACTCAAATGGGGGCTACTTTAGATCGTAATGGATTAAGACCAGCTAGATATATAGTAACTAAGGATGGTTTTGTAATTATGGCTTCGGAAATAGGTACTTTAGAAGTAGATCCTGCTAATATATCAGAAAGTCGTAGATTGCAACCAGGTAAGATGCTACTTATCGATACTGAAGAAGGTAGAATATTATCTGATGAAGAGATAAAAGAAAAGGTTAGTACAGCTCGTCCTTATGGTGAGTGGCTAAAAGAAAATAAAAAGTATTTAAAAGACTTAACAGGTGGTAAAGAGAGATATGGAGAAGATTTTGATACTATTGTTACTAGATTAAAATCTTTTGGTTATAGTAGAGAAGACTTGAGTGTAATCATTTCGCCAATGGCTGAGAACAAGAAAGAATCAATCGGTTCTATGGGTAATGATGAACCATTAGCTGTTCTGTCTAATCGTTCAAAATCTTTATTTGATTACTTTAAACAGTTATTTGCTCAGGTAACTAATCCGCCAATTGATCCAATTAGAGAAGAGATTGTTATGTCTCTTAAGACCAATCTTGGCGTAAAAGCTAATATCTTAGAAAAGACAGCAGATAAAGCTAGAACGATTGAATTGGAATCTCCAATCTTAAGTAATGAAGATTTGGATAAGATAATTCATTTAAATGATGAAGAATTTAGAGCCAAGTCTATTCCAATGGTCTTTGACCCAGAAGAGAAAAACGGATTAGAAAAGGGATTAGATAGATTGTTCCACTATGCTGAAGAGAGTATTGATGCAGGTTATAATGTACTTGTATTAAGTGATCGAAAAATAGATGATTTCAATGCTCCAATTCCAAGTTTATTGGCTACTTCTGCATTGCACAATTATTTAATTAAAGAGAATAAAAGAAATGGTGTAGATATAATTGTAGAGACTGGTGAAGCTAGAGAAGTAATGCATTTTGCATTATTAATTGGTTATGGAGCCTTAGCAGTAAATCCATACTTAGCTTTAGAAACAATCTCTTACATGACAGATAAAGAATTATATCTGGATGCTGCTGATAGTGATACACTCAATAGTCGTAAAAAAGGTTATATTAAGGCAATTAATAAAGGTTTACTAAAGATTATGTCTAAGATGGGAATCTCTACAATTCAAAGTTATCGAGGAGCTCAAATCTTTGAAGCTGTAGGATTAAGCCAAGGATTTATCGACCAATATTTCCCTGGTACTACATCTAGAATTGAAGGAATTGCTCTTGACGTCTTAGAAAGAGAAATTTTAGATAATCATAGTAAAGCTTTTAAAGAATTAAATGATAGTAATGAAAATTTATTAGAGAATGAAGGTAAGTATAAGTGGAGACCTAAAGGTGAACATCACTTATTTACACCAGAGGCAATTTCTACTCTCCAATATGCTGCCAAAACTAATGACTATGAACTTTATAAAGAGTATTCTAAGATGATCAATGATCAAAGTGGAAATCTATCTACAATTAGGGGATTATTCAAATTTAAAGATAGAAATCCAATTCCTATTTCAGAAGTAGAGCCAGTAGAAGAGATTAGAAAACGCTTTGTAACTGGAGCAATGTCTTATGGTTCAATTTCTAAAGAAGCTCATGAAACTATTGCTAAAGCGATGAATGCTATTGGTGGTATGTCTAACTCTGGAGAAGGTGGAGAGGATCCAGAAAGATTTGAAGACAATCGTAGAAGTGCTATTAAACAGGTGGCTTCTGGTCGCTTTGGTGTAACAACTCATTATCTAGTTAATGCCGATGAATTACAGATTAAGATGGCACAGGGTGCTAAACCAGGTGAAGGTGGTCATTTACCAGGCCATAAGGTAACAGAAGAGATTGCAAGAGTAAGGCATACTTCTCCAGGTATAGATCTTATCTCACCTCCGCCGCATCATGATATCTATTCGATTGAAGATTTAGCACAGTTAATTTTTGATCTTAAAAATGTTAATCCAGAGGCAAGAGTAAGTGTTAAGTTAGTATCACGAATAGGTATTGGTACTATTGCAGCTGGAGTATCTAAGGCTCATGCTGATATGATCTTAGTATCTGGATATGATGGAGGAACTGGTGCTGCCCCACTTACGTCTATTAAACATACTGGTTTACCTTGGGAGTTAGGATTATCTGAAACTCATCAAGTATTAATTAAGAACAATCTAAGAGGTAGAGTTAGAGTACAAGCTGATGGTCAGATGAAGACAGGAAGGGATATCGCTATTGCAGCTTTACTTGGTGCAGAAGAGTATGGATTCTCTACAAGTTCATTAGTAGTATTAGGTTGTATTATGATGAGAGCTTGCCATAGTAATACTTGTCCTGTAGGTGTTGCTACTCAAAATCCAGAATTGCGTAAGAGATTTTCTGGTAGAGTAGATGATTTAATTAACTTCTTTACATTTATTGCTCAAGAGATGAGAGAGATCATGGCAGAACTAGGATTTAGAACTGTAGATGAAATGGTAGGTAGAGTTGATAAATTAGAGATGAATGAAGCTATTAAGCATTGGAAATCTGAAGGAATTGATCTAACTAAGATCTTACACCAACCAACCTTACCTAAGAAGATTGCAGGTAGATGTGTAGAGAAACAAGATCATGGTATTGATGAGGTTCTTGATCGTAAATTAATCGATCTTGCGACTCCAGCTCTTGAAAAGGGTGAAAAGGTAGACTTAGATCTTGATATTTATAATACTAATCGTACTGCTGGAACTATGTTAAGTGGTGAAATAGCTAAACGTTATGGTGCACAAGGATTAGATGATGATACTATTAATATTAATTTCAAAGGTTATGCCGGACAGAGTTTTGGTACCTTTGGTATGCAAGGACTTACTTTAAACTTAGAAGGTCAAGCTAATGATTATATTGGTAAAGGGTTATTTGGTGCTAAAATAATCATTAAAAAACCTAAAACCTCAGACTTTAAAGCTGAAGAGAATATCATTGGTGGTAATACTATTCTTTATGGTGCTATTCGAGGAGAACTATATATGAATGGTATTGCAGGTGAGAGATTTGCTGTAAGAAACTCTGGTGCTTCAGCAGTAGTTGAAGGTGTTGGAGATCACTGTTGTGAATATATGACTGGTGGTAGAGTAGTTGTCTTAGGAGAGACTGGTCGTAACTTTGGAGCAGGTATGAGCGGTGGTATTGCTTATGTATATGACATAGCAGGAAACTTTGAAGATAAAGTAAATCAAGGAATTGTTAATATAGAAGAGCTTGAAGAAGATGATATTTTAGAGCTTAAATCTTTGCTAGAAAAGCATGTTGAGTATACAGACAGTGAACGTGGAAAAGAAATCTTAGCAGATTGGGACAAAAGTTTAAGTAAGTTTGTTAAAGTTATTTCTCCAGCTTATAAAGAACTATTGGCGAAGAGTAGAGAGGAGGCAGAATAATGGGGAAATTAGGAGGATTTTTAGAATTTGATCGTGAGCCCAGAAAGAAACGTTCTGTAGAAGAGAGAGTCAAAGATTATAAACAAGTCTATGAACCTATCGAAGAAGAAGAGATAACTATACAAGCAGCTAGATGTATGGACTGTGGTGTTCCTTTTTGTAGCTTCTCTTGTCCTGTAAATAATCTATGTCCTGAATGGCAAGACTTTGTTTATCGTGGTGAATGGAAGAAGGGATTAGAGAACTTACACAGTACAAATAATTTTCCAGATTTTACAGGGCGAGTATGCCCTGCCCCTTGTGAGGGAGGATGTGTCCTGGGAATTAATGATGATCCAGTAAGTATTAAGAATATTGAATTTGCTATTTCAGAAAAAGCTTGGAAAGAAGGTTGGATTAAACCTCAACCACCAAAAGTAAGAACAGGAAAGAAAGTAGCAGTTGTAGGTTCTGGTCCTGCTGGATTAGCGGCTGCTCAACAGTTAAATCGTAAAGGTCATAATGTAACTGTATTTGAGAGAGATTCCAAAGCAGGTGGAATGTTAACTTATGGAATTCCTGATTTTAAGATTGAGAAATGGGTTGTAGAAAGAAGAGTAAATCAGATTAAAGAAGAAGGCGTAGAATTTGTCTTTAATACAGAGATTGGTACTGACTATCCAGTTGAAAAACTAGAAAGTGAATATGATGCTGTAGTCTTGGCTGGTGGTGCTAGAGAGGCTAGAGATCTACCAGTTTATGGCCGTGACTTAAAAGGAATTCATTATGCTATGGATTATTTAACTCAACAGAATAAACTTGTAGCTGGTGAAGAGGTTACAGAGGAACAAATAGATGCACAAGGCAAGAAAGTCCTTGTAATTGGTGGTGGAGACACAGGTTCTGACTGTGTAGGTACTGCTACTAGACAAGGTGCTGAAGCAGTTTATCAAATAGAGCTATTAGATAAGCCTCTAGCAGAAAGAGCACCAGATAATCCTTGGCCACGATATCCACAGGTACTCAAGACTTCAACCTCTCATGAAGAGGCAGAAGAATTAGCCAAAGATGAAAAATTTGGACTTAGAGAATGGACTATTTTAACTAAACGTTTTGTAGGTAATAATCAAGGTAAGTTAAAAGAAGTTCAAGCTGTTAAAGTTGAATGGGTTGAAGATGAAAATGCTAAGAAGACAATGAAAGAAATAGAAGGTAGTGAATTTAATCTAGAAGTTGATTTAGTATTGTTGGCTATAGGATTTGTTCATCCAGAACATGATGGAATGTTAAATCAATTAGGACTAGACTTAGATGAACGGGGTAATGTAAAGACAAGTGATAACTATCAAACAAGCGACGATAAATTCTTTGCTGCCGGAGATATGAGAAGAGGTGCTTCTTTAATTGTTTGGGCAATTAGAGAAGGGCGAGATGTAGCGGCAGAAGTAGACGAGTATTTAATGAATAATTAAATACTCGTCACGGAGGGTCATGTATTCAGACCCGGAGGGAAAAAATAATTTAATGAACAATTAAATACTCGTCCAGAAGAGGAGGGCATTAGCTCTCTTCTTTTTCTTTGAAAGTATAAATTAATAGATTAAAGGGGAGTAACCCTAACTAGGGTTACTCCCTCAAAATGAAGCTTTATAACATTAGGATATTTCTTTAAATTTACTCGTAGACTCATCCCAAATATAAGTTTCTTTTACAGGATTAGATTTTATTAGTTGCTCCTCTTTGGCTGTAGAATCTAAATTATTGCTTTTCCAATACTTATTAATACCACTAACTTCTATCTTTCCTTGAGATATTAAAGAAATATCTACTTTTTCTAGATGAATTAACCATTTTATATCTTTGCCTTTGCAAGGTTTTGCTTCTTTAAGGTAATTCTTTCTTTCCCAAACTTTATTAAACTTCTTCTTATGAAAGTTATAAATTGAGGTTATCTTTATTTCGAAAAAACCACCCATGCGTTCATCTAGATACTCTTCTATTACAAGGGATTGATATTTGCTATTAGGAAGATTGATTAGACTTAGACTTGTGATTGGCACTAAATCATCTAGTGTTTCTGTTATTTGGTAAAGCTTATCATCTTGTTTACTGAAGACTGCTAATATTCCATTATCCTTCCCCATAGAGATAGCAACTATTAATTCTTCCCCTTGATTTGGATAGATATCACCAAATATTATTTTGTGTTCAAGAGGAGGAGTTTTTAACCACTCTTCTAAATTTAATTTTTTTAAAGTAGTATTAATGACTTTTTCTTCAGCTTTTTTGATATCTCCTTTAGTTTCCCCCTTTAATATTTTGATAACCTTATCCTCTGATAATCTTCCATCTGTACAATTTTCACTACTTACTTTAATTGCTCTACTTTGAGCTGATACAGGTGTGATTGATGATAGACTAAAGACTGAGGTTAAGAAGATAGAAGTTAGTAAAACCAAATAACAGATTTTCTTAATAGTTATCCCTCCCTATGATTATATTCTTTGGAGATATCAAAAAAAAATTCTTTTAATTTGTTTTTTAATAGTTAGTAATTATTATTGACAATAAATAATAAAAATATATTAAACTATTATAAAATTAAGGGAGATTAAAAAATGAAAGTTAGGCTAATAACTTTGTATCTTCTTTTAAATTTAATTATCTTCTCTCCAGTTCTAATATCTGCGCCAGATAATTATTTTTATAATCGTCACCAAGAGCGTGAGCTTTCTTTGCAATCACCATTATTATATGGGAGTGATGTTTGGGAATTACAAAGGGAATTAAGGCAACTTGGCTTTTATCGGGGAAAGATAAATTCATATTATGATTGGAAGACTTACTTAGCTGTTAGAAACTTTCAATATGCCAGTAAATTATCTGATACTGGTGTAGTTACAGCAGAAGTTTGGTTAAGTCTAGGTCAGGCTATACATAGTCAAACTTCTATAAGTGCAGGCTCTAATCTGAGAGGCAAAGAGAGTAATCCCCAAGGGATTGTATCAATTCTAGTTAATACTTATGAGAAGAGATTAATTGTTTATTCAGATGATAAGAAGTATGCTGAATTTCCAGTAGCTGTTGGGAAATACTCGACTAAATCACCTGTAGGAGAATTTAAGATAATTGAAAAGGTAGATATGTGGGATAAAAGTGCTTTTGGTGATAAATGGATGAGGTTAAGTGTTCCTTGGGGGAATTATGGAATTCATGGTACAAATAAGCCTGGTTCTATAGGTTATGCTTCTAGTAATGGATGTATTAGAATGTTTAATAAAGATGTTGCTGTGTTATATTCATGGGTCAAAGTTGGTACTATAGTAAAGATTGTTGGATATAGAGAACCTATTACAATAGATCGAATTCTTAAACCAGGTCATAAAGGAAAAGATGTATTATTATTTCAAGAGAAGCTGAGAGAATTTGGTTTTGATCCAAACTGCACTGATGGCAGATTTGGTGAGGATACTAAAATAATTATGAGAGAGTTAAAATATATATATGGTTTTAATGATGACTTAATTGCAGATGAAAATATTTTTTATTTGTTAAATATTAAGTGAGTCTATTATATTTCTGTAAGTTTAAAGTTGAACTTAATGGGTATAAAGAGACATTTTTAGGTGATAGGAGTTAGGTTATAGGGGATAGTAAGGTCTTCCTACCTCCCATTTCCTAACGCCTAACTCCGAAACTGTCGCTTTATCTATCTATAACCACATATTAAGCCTTTACTCTAGATTTAAATATCTTTATTTAAAGTTTAAGATCAATAATATTATAAAGTCTAAAAGATAATTCAAATAAAATCTAAGCTTATTTTATAGGCTTGGATTTTTATTTTTTAACATAGTTTTTATTAGAGTTAGTTTAGTAATTTCAAAATTATTTATTTTAGTATGAATTTATATTTACTAATTTGCAAAATATAGAAGTGATAGGTGATTTATTATGACTTTATAACAATTGTTTATATGTATTATTATAGCAAAGGGAGGGTCGATTTAGATATGGAAATTATGAGAGTTACTAATAAAGAAGAGTTAGAAGAGTTAATAGAGAGGGTTAAATCTGCCCAAAGAGAGTATGCTACATATTCTCAAAAGAAAGTAGATGAAATTTTTAGAAGAGCAGCTATTGCAGCTAATGATAATCGAATATCTTTAGCTAAGTTAGCCGTTGAAGATACTGGAATGGGAATTGTAGAAGATAAGGTAATCAAAAATCATTTTTCAGCAGAATTTATCTATAATAAATATAAAGATGATAAGACCTGTGGGATTGTTGAGCATGATACTTCTTTTGGCTTAAAAAAGATAGCTGAGCCTGTGGGAGTATTAGCTGGTATTGTACCTGTAACCAATCCAACTTCAACTACAATTTTTAAATCATTGATTGCTTTGAAGACTAGAAATGCAATTATCTTCTCTCCTCATCCTAGAGCAAAAAGGTGTACTACTGAAGCTGCTAGAATTGTCTTAGAAGCAGCTGTGAAAGCAGGAGCTCCAGAAGGAATTATTGGATGGATAGATGAACCATCTATTGAGATGTCCCAGACCCTAATGCGCCACAAGTATATTAGCATGATCTTAGCTACTGGTGGACCAGGAATGGTAAAAGCAGCTTATTCTTCTGGTAAGCCAGCAATTGGGGTAGGATCAGGGAATACTCCTGTGGTTGTTGATGAGACTTGTCATCTTAAGATGGCAGTTAGTTCTATTCTAATGAGTAAGACTTTTGATAATGGTGTAATCTGTGCTTCAGAACAGTCAGTTGTAGTTGTTGATGAGGTATATGAAGATGTTAAGAAGGAATTTTCTGAAAGAGGAGCCTATATACTTTCACCAGAAGAGAAGAAACAGGTAGGCGAGGTAGTAATAGTGGATGGACATGTTAACCCCCAAATTGTTGGAAAACCAGCTTATCAGATAGCTGAGTTGGCAGGTTTAGAAGTGCCTGAAAGTACTAAGGTACTTATAGCCGAGGTTGAAAAGATAGGAGAAGCGGAACCCTTCTCTTATGAAAAGTTATCTCCAACCTTAGCAATGTATAGAGCTAATAAATTTGCTGATGCTGTAGATATAGCTGTAGAGTTAGTTCGTTTTGGCGGAATTGGGCATACTTCAGTACTTTATACTGAATTAATTAACCAAGGAAGAATAGATTATTTTGGTTCCAAGATGAAAACGGGAAGATGTTTAATCAATATGCCTGCTTCTCAAGGAGCGATCGGGGATATTTATAACTTTAAACTAGATCCTTCTCTAACCTTAGGTTGTGGTTCTTGGGGAGGAAATTCAGTTAGTGAGAATGTGGGGGTTAGACATTTGCTTAATATTAAGACTATCGCTGAAAGAAAAGAAAACATGCTATGGTTTAGGGTACCAGAAAAGATCTACTTTAAATATGGTTCTTTACCTACAGCAATGAGTGAGTTAGAGCATAAGAAAAGAGCCTTCATTGTTACTGATAAACCACTCTATGACCTTGGATATGCCGATAAGATTATTGATGAACTAGATGAGATGGGTATTGATCATAAGGTCTTCTCTGATGTTGAACCAGATCCTTCGATTACTACAGTGGAGAAAGCTGTAAAGCAGATGAGAAACTTTGGACCTGATATTATTATTGCACTTGGTGGAGGATCACCAATGGATGCAGCCAAGATTATGTGGTTAAAGTATGAACATCCAGAAGCAGAGTTTAAAGAATTATCAATGACCTTTATGGATATTAGAAAGAGAATTTATCAATTCCCTAAGCTAGGAAAGAAGGCGTGTTTTGTAGCTATTCCTACAACTTCAGGAACAGGTTCAGAGGTAACTCCTTTTGCAGTAGTAACCGATGATAAGACAGGAATTAAGTATCCAATTGCTGACTATGAGTTAACACCAGATATGGCAATTGTAGATCCAGACTTAGTATTATCTATGCCACCAAAATTAGCTGCTTACTCTGGATTTGATGCTTTAGTTCATGCAATTGAAGCCTATGTTTCAGTATTGTCTAATGAATATACTAAAGGATTGGCATTAGAGGCAATTCGTTTAGTATTCAAGTATTTACCACGTTCTTACAAGAATGGTTCAGAAGATAGGAAAGCAAAAGAGAAGATGCATTATGCAGCAACGACTGCAGGTATGGCCTTTGCTAATGCTTTCTTGGGAATTTGTCACTCTATGGCCCATAAATTAGGTTCTACCTTTGATCTGCCTCATGGATTAGCTAATGGACTATTAATTACACCTATTATTAAATATAATGCTACTGATGTGCCAATAAAACAGGCCTCTTTCCCACAATATAAATATCCACTATCTAAGCGAAGATATGCTAAGATTGCGGAGCATTTACAACTTGGTGGTAATAGTGATGACCAAAAGGTTGACTTATTAATCAAAGAAATTAATAAGCTCAGAAGAGAAATTGATATGCCAATGACCATTGAAGAAGCAGGAGTCAGTGAAAGCAATTTCTATAAAAAATTAGACAAGATGGCAGAATTAGCTTTTGATGATCAATGTACAGGAGCTAATCCTCGTTATCCTTTAATTGATGAAATTAAAGGTTTATATACTAAAGCCTTTAAAGGTGAAATTTAATCACTTTTAGATATCTAAAAGGTCAGCATTAATGCTGACCTTTTTATAATTTTAAAGTTACTGATTTTAAATTAGATATTTAATTAGAGAATAAAAGTCTTCAAACTCATTGATTAATATTTAACAAAGGTGAAACTTTAAGCTGAGTAATTTGATTAAAAATCTTAAAATTATTTTTTTAGCAATGGAGTTCAAATACAATATATAGGGCTGTAGTTTGTTGTAAATCCACAATATAAAGCTTTTTTAGGAATCTATTATAACTTTGATAATTATATAACGCAAATAAATGTAGCTAATGTTAGTTATGTTCACTATTATAAAGATAAACCATATTTATCGACAATTATCGTCTTTTATCTGCTTATAATAGGGTTGAAAGAAACAATTTGATTTGATATAGTTTTATCAAGCGAAGAGGAAATATTGTACTATAAGAACAATAGTTAATAATTTCACAAGGTGTATTAATATTTTAACGGTTATTAATTATTGACACAGTGTAGTGTTAAAACAAAAGGGGGACTGGAAAATGGGAATTATGAAAGTAACTAATGCTGAAGAATTTGAAGCATTGATTCAAAAGGTAAAGGAAGCTCAAGCAGAGTATGCTACATATTCACAAGAACAAGTAGATGAAATTTTTAGAAGAGCAGCTATAGCAGCTAATGATAAGAGAATTAAATTAGCTAAGATGGCTGTTGCAGATACTGGAATGGGAATAGTTGAAGATAAAGTAATTAAGAATCACTTTTCATCAGAGTTTATCTACAATAAATATAGAGATGAGAAGACTTGTGGAATACTTGAAGAAGATGCTGCTTATGGAACAAAGAAGTTAGCAGAACCGATTGGTATTTTAGCAGGGATTGTGCCAACAACAAACCCTACTTCTACTGCAATATTTAAGTCTTTAATTTCTTTAAAAACTAGAAATGCAATTATCTTTTCACCACATCCAAGAGCTAAAAGATGTACGATTGAAGCAGCTAAAACTGTTTTAGAAGCAGCGGTTGAAGCAGGAGCTCCAGATCATATTATTGGATGGATTGATGAGCCATCAATTGAATTATCTCAATTATTAATGAAGCATGATGATATTAGTATGATCTTAGCTACTGGTGGGCCAGGAATGGTAAAAGCAGCTTATTCTTCTGGAAAACCTGCAGTTGGAGTAGGTGCAGGAAATACTCCAGCAATTATTGATGAAACAGCACATATTAAGATGGCAGTTAGTTCAATCTTAATGAGTAAGACCTTTGATAATGGTGTTATCTGTGCTTCTGAGCAATCAGTAAGTGTTGTAGAGGATGTTTATGCTGAGGTAAGACAAGAGTTTATCGATCGTGGAGCTCATATTTTAACTGCTGAAGAAAGAGCAAAAGTTGAAAAGGTGATCATTGTTGATGGACACGTTAATGCTCAAATCGTTGGTCAACCTGCTTATAAGATCGCTGAATTAGCAGGGGTAACTGTTCCAAAAGAGACTAAAGTATTAATTGCAGAAGTAGATGAGGTTGGTGAAGGAGAGCCATTCTCTTATGAAAAACTATCACCAACATTAGCTATGTATAAAGTAAAGGACTTCAAAGCAGCTGTTGATAATGCTGTAGAATTAGTTAAATTCGGTGGATACGGACATACTTCAGTTCTTTATACAGATCAAATCAATAGTGATAGAAAAGATTACTTTGGTTCTAAGATGAAGACAGGAAGAATTTTAGTGAATATGCCAACTTCTCAGGGTGCTATTGGTGATATCTATAACTTCAAATTGAGTCCTTCTCTAACTCTTGGTTGCGGATCTTGGGGAGGTAACTCAGTAAGTGAAAACGTGGGGGTTAAACATCTTATGAATGTAAAAACAATTGCAGAAAGAAAAGAGAATATGTTATGGTTTAGAGTACCAGAAAAGATTTACTTTAAATATGGCGCATTACCAATTGCATTACAGGAATTAGAAGGTAAAAAGAAAGCATTTATCGTAACTGATAAAGCATTAGATGATTTAGGTTATACAGAAAGAATTACTAGTGAATTAGATAAAATTGGTGTAGACTATAGAGTATTTGCAGATGTAGAACCAGATCCAACTTTAGCTACAGTTGAGAAAGCAGTTAAGTTAATGGATTCTTTTGAGCCAGATGTAATTATTGCTCTTGGTGGAGGTTCTCCAATGGATGCTGCTAAGATTATGTGGTTAATGTATGAACACCCAGAAGCAGAGTTTAAAGAGTTATCTATGACCTTTATGGATATTAGAAAAAGAATTTATAAATTCCCAGAGTTAGGACAGAAAGCTTACTTTGTAGCTGTTCCAACAACTTCAGGAACTGGATCAGAGGTAACACCATTTGCTGTTGTTACAGACCAAAATACTGGTATTAAATATCCAATTGCTGATTATGAGTTAACTCCAGATATGGCAATTGTTGATCCTGACTTAGTATTATCTATGCCAGCTAAATTAACAGCTTACTCTGGTATTGATGCATTAGTACATGCAATCGAAGCTTATGTATCTGTATTCTCTAATGAGTATACTAAAGGATTAGCTTTAGAAGCTATTAGGTTAGTATTCAAATATCTACCTAGTTCTTATAAGAATGGAGCAGAGGATAGAAAAGCTAAAGAGAAGATGCATTATGCTGCTACTACAGCAGGTATGGCCTTTGCCAATGCATTCTTAGGAATTTGTCATTCTATGGCACATAAATTAGGGTCTACTTTCCATATTCCACATGGTTTAGCAAATGCATTATTAATTAATGAAGTAATTGAATACAATGCTAGTGATGTACCAGTTAAACAGACTGCATTCCCACAATATAAGTACCCATTAGCTAAGACAAATTATGCTAAGATTGCTGACCACTTAGGATTAGGTGGAAATAGTGAAGATGAAAAAGTACAATTATTAATTGAAGCTATTAATGAACTTAAAGCTGAGATTGATATTCCAGCTACTATTGAGGAAGCAGGAGTTAGCGAAAGTAACTTCTATTCTGAATTAGATGAGATGTCAGAGTTAGCCTTTGATGATCAGTGTACAGGTGCTAACCCAAGATACCCATTAATTAGTGAGATTAAAGGACTTTATATCAATGCTTTCAATGGTGAAAAAGTTGAAACTGTTGAAGTTAATGAAGATAAAGAAAATACTGAAAATGATGATGAGTAAGTTAATATAAAAAAACGACCAGCTGAGCTGGTCGTTTTTTATATCTAATTTAAATATTTTAGGTCTTAATATTTAAGTTTTAAAATTAATTACTTTTATTATTTATATTCTTAATTTCTTCTATAAATATTTTACTGGTCATTTTTTTGATTTGATTTCTGGTTTTTTTAGAGATTGCATCAGATATATTAACTTCTGTAATTTCTATATTGTGTTCATTAAACCAAGCTGTTAATCTAGCTAATGATTGATTAGAAGTTGTTTTAATTAAACTTTTTTGATTGTAAGGTAGATTATTAGATATCTCTTCATATCCAGCATTAATTCCTTTTTTAGCTAGAGTATAGAATTTATTTAATATGAGTGATTTATCATCAATATGATGATTTTCTTTATAAATTTCATACATAAGCTTCAAGAAGGTTAAGAGTTCATTTGATATTTTTTCTATAGAGTTTAGGTTATTATTTGGATTGTTTTTGGGATTAGAATATGTTGATTGTTGATTTTTCTTATTGTGATGATGATTTATAGATATATCAATAAAATCTTTTTGATTTTTTTTGTGTTTTGACTTTTTCTTTTCATTTTGATTATGTTTGGATTTTTTAGAATTTATCTTTTTAATTCTACTTACAGGCCTAACTGGAACAACTTTATTACTTTCAAACATATTAACCCCTCCTTTTACAAATACTATATTCAAACTATATCTACTAATATTATCGTTAATATCGCAAAAAAATTTAGTCTAGCATAATATAAAAAAATAGAGTTAAAGCAAATTAACTTTGCCATTATCTATTAAACTATCTTATTTATGTCATTCTCATGATCCTTTAATTAGTTACGGTGCTAATAATTTGATGCTAATTTATTTTTTATAGATCCAAAGTTTGAAATGGAATTTAATAGGTATAAAGCGACATTTTGGTCGCTAGCTACTAGCTTTTAGCCTCTAGCTATTAGTATTATTTTTATAAGCTCTAAGCCAACGGCTAGTAGCCAATAGCCAGCAGCTAAAACTGTCGCAATCTCTATCTATAGAGTTAGTTATATAAAATTAATAAAAATCTTAGCAATGGGAAAAATAAGAAATGTACTTGACAAAAAAGCGGAAACATAATATAATGTTGATATCAACAATCATTACTAACTAAGCCAAAGATTAAATTCCTCCCCTTAGTTAAATAATGATATTATCTAATAACAAGCCTCCCTTGTTATTAAATAGTAATTTACTTAAAGGACGATATTGTGTATACACAATATCGTCCTTTTTTTATGAAGAAAATCAATAGGATTAATAGTTAAGAAATATCAATAAAATAAGTAATTACGAGTTATTAAAGATAAAATCTATAAGCATTAAAGAATAAATTTGAAACTTAAATATCTTGTGAAGTAATTAGTAAGAATAATATGCATTTATGATAAAAATTATTTTTAAAGAAAAAAAGATTGGTGGAGTTTATAGGAATCATAATTATTTTTAGATATAGAGGATGAAAAAACTTTTGACTATTTTAATATAAATACAGATGTTAAATTTAGGATTTTTATTAGTTTGTTTTAATAATTATCAGTACTGGGCAGATATAATTATTATTGAATTTTGGCAAATAACAAAAATTGATTTGTCTTGATATTAAGATTTTTATAGGTATATAGTTAAATATTTTTATTCATAAAAGGTTAAGATAAAAACAGCAGGGGTAAGATTTATTAAAGAGGAGGTTCAAAGATGAGTATTCAAGTAGATGAAGTTGTAGATGCGAAAGGTCTAGCTTGTCCAATGCCAATTGTAAAAACTAAGAAGGCCATGGATCAGATAAAGCCTGGAGAAGTATTAGAAGTAGAGGCTACTGATAAAGGTTCTCTAGCTGATATTCAAGCTTGGGCTAAGAGTACTGGACATAATTATATAGGCAGTCAAGAAGAAGGTGAAGTATTAAAACATTATATTAGAAAAGCTAATGCTGAAGAGATCAAGGATGAGGTTAAATATCCTTATTCAATCAGTCAAGAAGAACTAAAGGATAAGTTGAATACAGAGGGTGTTGTAATCTTAGATACTAGAGAACCAGCCGAATATGCTTTTGGACATATTCCAGGGGCTGTTTCAATTCCTTTAGGTGAAATAGAAGATAAATTAGATGAACTTAATAAAGATGATGAGATTTATGTAATCTGTAGAACTGAAAATAGAAGTAATATGGCAGCAAATATTCTATCTGAAAATGGATTTAAAAATGTAAAGACCGTTACAAAGGGGATGGCATGCTGGGAAGGTGCAACAGAAAAAAATAGCTAGTATCTAAGAAACAGAAAATAAAATGGAGGTTATTAAATATGAGTAAAAGAGTAGCGATTATTGCAAGTAATGGGGAAATCTTTGATGCTTATAAGGTCTTTAATATAGCTGTAGCAGCAGCTTCATCAGATTCTGAAGTGGGGATTTTCTTTACTTTTGAAGGGCTAAATTTAATTCATAAAGAAGCACATGCTAATTTACCATTACCAGCAGGAAAGGAGCATTATGCGGAAGGTTTTAAAGCAGCTAATGTTCCAAGTATTCCTCAATTGGTAGAGATGGCACAGGAGTTAGGTGTTAAGATAATTGCTTGCCAGATGACAATGGATGTAATGAGTTTAGAAAAAGAAGACTTCATTGAAGGGATTGATGTAGGAGGAGCTGCAAGTTTCTTAGAGTTTGCCTATGATGCAGATATTACATTAACATTTTAATAATTAACTGGAAAAAGAGGAGGTAAGTATGGGAATAACAGCTGTACAGCCAAAAATACTAAGCGCAAAAGAAGCTTTTAATAGAATATTAGAGGAAAAAGACTTGTTTATCTTAGATGTTCGAAATGAAGGAGAATATTCTGACTGGAGAATAGAAGGAAAAACTGTAGAGAGTATCAATATTCCTTATTTTAATTTATTAGATGGTGTTGAAGAAGTATTAGAGAGGTTGCCAAAAGACAAAGAAATATTAGTAGTATGTGCTAAAGAAGGGTCATCTCAATTTGTTGCAGAACAGTTAGCTGAACATGGAGTGCAAGTCTACTATTTAAAAGGTGGGATGAAGTCTTGGAGTGAATATTTACATCCAGTAAAGATAGGAGATTTAAGTACTGGCGGGAGTGTATATCAATTTGTTAGGGTAGGTAAGGGTTGTTTATCTTATCTAATAGAACAAGATGGAGAGGGCGTTATTATAGATGCTGTTAGAACTATAGATGACTTCTTAGATTTTGCAGAAAAGAAGGGTATTACAATTAAGCATATCTTAGATACCCATTTACATGCAGATCATATCTCTGGAGCTCGTAAGTTAAGAGAAAAAACAGGAGCAAGCTATTGGTTATCACCAAAGGATGCAGGTGAAGTAACCTTTGATTATGAGCCATTAACTGAAGAAAGTAAGATTAGTATAGGCAATGATTTAGAAGTTAGAGTTGTTTATTCTCCAGGACATACTATAGGGAGTACTTCTTTTATGATAGATAATAAATACTTATTTACTGGAGATATTCTTTTTGTAAAGTCAATTGGTCGTCCGGACTTAGCAGGATTAGCAGAAGATTGGGTTGGAGATTTACGTAATACCTTATATAAATTGTATAAAGAGTTGCCAGAAGAATTGTTTATTCTTCCTGCTCATTTTGGAAAAGTAAATGAAATGGATAGTCAAGGAAGAGTTATGGCAAGTTTAGATAAGATGTATCAAGTTAATGAAGGGTTAACTATTGAAGATGAAGAGGTATTTAGAAAGACAGTAACTGAGAATTTACCTCCTCAACCCAACTCTTATCAGGAGATACGTCAAACTAATATGGGTAAAATTAACCCTGATGAAGATCAGGCAAGAGAGATGGAGATTGGTCCAAATCGTTGTGCTGTCCATAATTAAAGGAGGAGAAGCAAGATGAAAGCTGATAAAGTATTAGATGTAAAAGGGCAATCTTGTCCAATGCCTATAGTAAAGACTAAGAAGAAATTAGAAGAGCTAGAAGTGGGAGAAATATTAGAAGTTGATGCAACAGATAAAGGTGCAGTCAATGATTTTGCCGCTTGGGCAAAGTCTGCAGGTCATGAATTGTTAGATCATACTGAGGAGGGTGTGGTATTTAAATTTTATATTAAAAAGGTTCATTAAAGTTAAGGGGTATCTTAAAGATACCTCTTAGTACAATAATTTAAAAGATTTTGCAGTAAAGAGTTGAAAGGAGCATTGTTTTCTGATGAGTAATCTAATTCCGGCAGTGAAGTGGCTAAAAAAATATGATTTAAAAGATCTAAAGGGGGATTTGTCAGCAGGTATAATTGTGGCAATTATGTTAGTACCACAAGGAATGGCATATGCTATGTTAGCTGGATTACCTCCAGTGATTGGTCTTTATTCTGTAACATTACCTTTAATGGTTTATGCATTATTTGGGTCATCACGCCAATTGGCTGTAGGACCAGTAGCGTTAGTTTCTATGATGATTGGAACTACAGTAGTTAATTTTGCAGAAACTGGTTCAGCAGAATATATCAATATAGTTTTATTGTTATCATTGCTGATAGGGATAATTAACTTACTTATGGGATTATTTGGTCTGGGGTTTTTAGTCAATTTCTTATCTCATGCTGTAATTAGTGGGTTTACTTCAGCAGCAGCGCTTATTATTGGTTTCAGCCAATTAAAGCATATTTTAGGTGTTAACTTGGCTGGAGGCCATTCAGTATTTCATCTTATTATAGCGGCTATTTCCAAAATTGGTGAGACAAATATTCCGACTCTAATTATTGGATTAGCCAGTATTATAATTTTATTTTCACTAAAGAAGATTAAATCACCTATACCTGCCCCTTTAGTAGTTGTAATAGGTGGAATTCTTGTTGTTAGATTATTAAATTTAGAAGCAGTAGGTGTCAAAATTGTTGGCGATATTCCTGGTGGCTTTCCTAGTTTTTCAATACCTGAATTTAACCTTAGAAATATCAATGCTTTATTACCGGTAGCCTTAACTATTGCTTTTATTGGTTTTATGGAATCTATTGCAGTAGCTAAATCACTGGCTGCTAAAGATAAGTACAAGATTGACTCAAGCCAAGAATTAAGAGCTTTAGGGTTGGCTAATATAGTAGGTTCTTTCTTCTCAGCTTATCCTGTAACAGGAGGGTTTGGCCGTTCTGCTGTAAACTATCAGTCTGGAGCTAAGACACCTTTGGCATCAATTATTACAGCGATATTGATGATTGTAATTCTATTGTATTTTACTCCTTTGTTTTATTTTTTACCTAGAGCTGTTTTGGGGTCTATTGTTATGGTAGCTGTTTTTGGGTTGATTGATATAAAAGAAGCTAAGCATTTATTTGAGGTTAAAAAGAGTGATGGCTGGATATTAGTGGTTACTTTTATCTCTACCTTATTATTAGGAGTTGAAAGTGGAATCTTATTTGGATTTATATACTCTTTATCTGTCTTTATAAAACGAAGTGCCTATCCACATATAGCAGAGCTAGGATATTTAGAAGAGGAGGGTGTGTTTAGAAATGTTGAGCGATATTTAGAAGCTAAAACTTATAGTCAAGTTGCTATTATTAGAATAGATGCATCATTATATTTTGCTAATATGAACTTCCTAGAAGATAAGCTCTGTGAAATAGTGGGAGATAGAGCTAATTTGAAATCTATAATTTTAGATTTTTCGGGAATAAATGACATAGATGCTGTATCTATTGGAGCACTAGAAGAATTAATGACTGAGTGTAAAGAGAATAGGATTGAGTTTTATTTTGCTGGAATTAAAGGACCTGTTAGAGATGTACTAAAAGGTGCGGGGTGGTATGAAAGCTATAGAGATAAAATTAAATATTTAAGCATAGAAGATATATTAGCAGATATGAAGTTATTAAATGATTAATTTAAAAGAAGTGATAATATGTTAGAGTTTTTATTTAGTAACGAGAGATTAAATAACATCTCTGCATAGATCTAACCTATATCAAAGATAAAATTAATTGCAAAGTAAATATACAATTATAAGGGGGAAAAGCGATGTTTCATTATAATATAAAGATAGACAAGTCTACACAGCAGGCAATAGAGTTATTAAAGGATAATCTTAAGGAGGAGCAATTTGGAGTGTTGTGGGAATTTGATGTTCAAAAGAAGCTCCAAGCGAAAGGATTAGAGTTTAATCAAGAGTATTATGTACTTGAAGTCTGTAATCCTCAAGAAGCTCAAAGGATCTTAAACAAAAATCAATTGGTTGGTTATTTCTTACCATGTAAGATTGTTGTATATAATGATCAAGGTAAAACTAAAATAGGTCTACCTAAACCAACTGCTTTGATTGAGTTAGTAGATAACCCAGAATTAACAGCTATTGCTGAAAATATAGAAGAAAGATTGATTAACTGCATAAATAAGAGCCGTTAGCTATATTTTAGAAAAAACTTAAAATCCCATCTTTTAATTTTTTCTTATTTGTTACAGTTGATAATAGTTTTATAGTGGACTACTTGAAAATTTTATCATATTTATTTAAAATAAAGATAATAATATGCATATATGAAAGATAGTTAATTATAGGATGATTTAGTTGTTGATATTTATCATCAGTAAAAGTACATACACTTGTTAGGAGGGGGTATTATGAATCAGATTACAGCAATAACTGATAATGTTTATTGGGTTGGTGTTAATGATCGAGAGACTGAACTTTTTGAAGCTTTATGGCCTTTACCTAAAGGGGTGGCTTACAATTCATATTTGATTGTTGGGGAGAAGATAGTTGTAGTAGATACTGTTAAGAATAGCTATATAAATTCTTATTTAAGAAATATTAAGAGTGTAATTGGAGATAGATCGATAGATTATCTGGTTATTAATCATATGGAGCCTGATCATTCTGGATCTATAAAAGCAATTAAGAATGAGTATCCTAATATTAAAATTGCAGGAAATAAGAAGACTCTTAATTTTGTAGAAGGTTTTTATGGAATAAAGGAAGATTTTCATGAGATTAAAGATGGGGATACTTTAGATTTAGGAGATAGACAACTTAAATTTTACCTAACACCTATGGTACATTGGCCTGAGACAATGATGACTTATGATCAAAAAGATAAGATATTATTTGCAGGTGATGCTTTTGGTGGCTTTGGAAATTTAGATGGGGGAATCTTTGATGATGAATTAAATATTGATTTTTATGAAGATGAGATTTCTCGCTATTTTACCAATATTGTTGCGAAATATAGTCCAATGGTATTAAGAGCTATTTCTAAGCTAGAAGAAGTAGATATTCAAACTATCTGTTCAGCTCATGGTCCTATCTGGCGTAGTAACCCTCAATATATCATAGATAAGTATGTGAAATGGAGCAATCAGGAAGCAGAAGATGGTGTAGTAATTGCTTATGGTTCTATGTACAGTAATACTGAAAAGATGGTAGAGGCAACTGCTCGCCAACTTGCTAAAGAGGGAATTAAGAATATTAGGGTATACAATGTTTCTAAAACTCATATGTCCTATATTATTAATGATGTTTGGCGTTATAAAGGATTGATCTTAGCAAGTTGTACTTATAATACAGGTGTATTTCCGTTAATGGATAATCTTCTTCGCTTTTTAGAGAATAAGAAGATTAAGAATAAGGTTTTAGGGCTGATCGGCTCATATAGTTGGAGTGGAGAGTCTCGTGATAGGTTAAAGGATTTTGCTAATAAGATTAATTGTGATCCTATTCACCCAATCATTGAGGTTAAATGTGCTCCTACAGAAAATGAGTTTGATGATTGTGTTATTTTAGCTAAAAAAGTAGCAGAGCAGATAAGAGGATAAAGTGAGTTTTTAGTTGTAGAGGCATTGGGATATTGGATATTTAATAAAAAAGATCTTGATTATGATATCATAATCAAGATCTTTTTTATTTGCTTGTTATGATTTTCTGGTCTAAGGTGAAGATCTGGAGTAGAGCTTAGCAATATCAACTATGCTGTTATCGAAAATTTAGAATCAGCGGATAAAGAATCACTTTTAGCTTCTGAAGTATATTGTTCTTGACTAACTGTATTTTTAATTGCTTTATGAGCCTTATTCTCTGTTTTTTGTACAGATTTAGCATGATCTTTACTATCAATGTATTCTTGTCCTTCTTTGCTAATTTCAACTGTGTCAGTAATCTTTTTTTCTTTTATTGTTTTTTCATTTTTGGAAGTTTCTTGACGGTGTTTTTCTATAGCTTCTTCTTGTTCAGCTTTAGCCTGCTTTTTAGCTTTTTGCTGAGCTTCTTTTAATGCTTTCTGTGTGTGTTTACTACATTTATTGGCACTATTCATAGAGTCCACAGCATAACCTGCTGCTTGTTCCATGGCTGCTTTATCACCTTTGGCTTTTGCTTTATAATAAACTCCCATTGAAACATCAGATAACTTCGCGAATGAATCTGCGCTTACTAAATTTTGTATGACACCTGGAGTTATTAAATTCATTTCACCTATTTCCTCCTTAAAAATAGATTAAGCATAAATAACTATTTTTTCTGTTGTCTTTAATGATTTTGCTGTCTGTTCTTCTTTGTTTAGATTTTCTATTTCATCAGCATTTTTGTTTACATTTTCTTTTATTTCTCCGTTATCTTCTTCTATTTTTTCTTGTGTATTTTCTTCTTCTTCTTCATTAATCTTTTCTACTTTTTCTTTTGCCTCTTCTTTTGCTTTTTTGTTAATCTTCTCTATTTTTTCGCCTAATTCGTTGTAAACACTTCCCATCATACCACTCGTTTTTTCTATTTTAGAATTAAGTTTAGATACTTCTTCTTTTTTTCTTGTTACATCAAGACCTCTTCCACCGTCAAGTTCGATTTCACTTTTTAATATATTAGTCTGCCCTTTCATCTTTATATGTGTAGAACTCAAAGTACTTATCTGTTTTAATGATGATGATAATGAATACAAGCTTGCTTCCGTTAACATCTTTACACCTCCTCTTTTTAAAATTTAATTACTCTTCTATAATTATCGTTTTTATTTAAAAAATGTTAAATATAAAAAATACAAGATATAAAGTCATTTTAAATCATTATTTCTAATTAGAGTAAATAAGGGTAACTCCTAGCCGTTTATTCTTTTTATTTATAGTTAATTTATAATTTCTTTAATTTAATAATATAATTATTTTGGATTATATTTTTAATTAAGCAGGACTTTGGTAAGTTTTAATCTAAAATTATAGTTATATAATTCTCTTTTTAGAATTAAGAAGAAATATTGTTAACAAATTCAAGGAGGTAATTTATGAATAAAAAGAAGATTGTAATAGGAGTTATTTTATTTTTAATTATTGGATTAATGGTTGCTAACTGGTATATTGGTAATATGGCAGAAAGGAAGCTGGAAGACAGAATAACTAAAGAGATGAAAGAGGCTGATGCTTCTTTTAAGTTAGAATATGATGATTTAAAGGTTAATCCTATTTTGGCTAAAGTCACTTATAATAACTTAGTACTTTCAGATGAGGAAGGTACTGTCTATATATATGCTGATAAATTAACAACTAAGTTATCCTACTCAGATTTAGTTGAATTAGGAAGAGCAGGTGAGCTTAAAGAATTACATACTTTGGATATTAATTTGAGTAATTTGAATTTAGAGGTTTATGAAGATATGGTTTATGCTATAGATTTTGAAGATATTGATTTAAATTTTGAAGGATTGATACCATTACAACATTTAGAAAAAGAAGCTCAAGTGTTTTCTGATGAAAAACAACAATTATCTTTAGCGGTCAATGGGTTAAAGTTAGATCTACCTATAGCATTTAAGGAGATGTTAGGATCTTCAGAATTAGAGCAGAAGTTTACAGAAGTAGATGAGATATCATTTGATATTAGTTACAATCCTGATAAGAAGGAGATTAGTGTTCAAAATTATAAAATAGATTCACCTTTAGTTGTAGCAAATGTTTCAGAGGTCTTCCATTATAGTGGTGATAGGCTAGAAAATTTAACAATAAAAGACTTATCTGGAGAAGGTGATTTTGAATTTCGCGGTAATGGAATGCAATTTGGGGAAGCTAGTACTGTAGGTAGATATACTCTTGGTAATATTAAATCAAGTTCTGAATTTAATAACAATCTTAATCAGAGGATAATGAAAGAAGCACCACAAGATATTAAAACTGCTTGGGTGGAATCATGGAAAAATCTTGGAGAGGGTAAAGCTGATTTTAAATTAGAAGGGTTTAAGGTTGAATTAGATGGCCAATTAAAAGAAAGGCTATCCTATCACCCTCTTGTTTTGATGACAGGGATTGATATAAGTGAAATTGCTTTGGATAATTGGGAAATCTCCTATAGCATAGAAGATAATAATATGGATATAGATAAGTGGAAATTAGATAGTTCAATTATCGATTTAGATATTAGTGGTGATCTTAATATCAATAAAGATAACATTAAACTTTCTCAAATTAATGATTTAGAAGTAAGAATAGGGGATTTAACTCCTAATATGAAGATGATTTTAAAAAGATTTGAAATGAGGTTAGGACAGGAATTTCCAAGCGATGGAGAAGATATTTTACTTGAATTAAGTGGTCCTTTAGGAAAGCCTAATATTAAAGGCTTAGATATTTAAGAAGAATTAAACATTAGAATCTTTGTTTTAAGTTTATATTTTTAATTTAAAAAGCCATGGGGATGGATCTCCATGGCTGTAACTTATTATCAACCTACTACTTATAGAGGATAAGAGTTTCTATTTTGAATTAAAGTGAAATGGAATTTAATAAAGGAATATAGTAGGGGTTATTGAATAATAATATAAGTAAATTTAGATAAATTAAGATGCTTATAGGGTATAGATAAGGATCTTATTTTGTTTTTTGTCTAAAATGTATTATAATTTATATTGGCTTAATATATTTTGTAGTTTGATTTTATTTTTGTTAAAATAGTAGACTCTGAATATATTAAAGTCTTTAATCTAATTGATGTAAGTATTTCAATAGTAATTCTTAGAGGAGTTTATTTAAAAAGTAATTTTATCATATGAATGTTTTTAAAAAGTTAACTTTTTATATTAGGAGGCAAATTAATGAATGAAGGAATAGATAAGGCAACGATAAAAAAAGGTTTAAAGCTATCACTAGTAGTCAGTATTTTGGCTTTAGTTCTTCTTTTTGCCTTTACTATAAATGAGGATACAATTAATAAGATAAAAAAGCTTAATCATTTTTATTTATTATTAGCTATAGTAGTAAATATGTTGATGTGGGTTGTAGGAGGTCTAAGAATTAAATTAATTGCTAATGCTTTAGAGGAAGAGATCTCTTTAAAATTTGCAGTACAAACTTTTTTAGTTGGAGCTTTTGTCTCTAATGTAACTCCTTTTGCATCAGGTGGAGGCCCTTTTCAGGTTTTATTATTACATCGTAAAGGTATCTCTTTAGGTAAATCTTCAACAGTAATCATCGTACAGTTTGTACTTAGGTTATTATTTTTTTCTTTTTTATCTCCTCTTTTCTTCTTTTTATTCTCTGATTTAATTAATCCAGGGATAATACCAAGTAGCATATTTAATTCTCTAATTATAATATCTTTAGTTATTTCAGCTATTATTGTTTATTTTATTTGGCAGCCTGACAAAATAAAGGTTATAGCTAAGAGTTTAAAAAAGTTAAATTTTTTAAAAGTATTAATGAAAAGTGAAAGGGCTAATAGCCTATTAGATAAATTATATAAAGAGATGGAAGAGTTTCATGACAGCTTGTGGGAGCTAACCAAATATAAAAAGACTAGTTTAATTTGGGCTGCATTTTTTACAGTAGTTTTTTGGGTTTTATTCTTTATAATTGCTCCAATAATTCTATTAGGTTTAGGTGCTAAACCATTTTTTGTTCAAGCCTTTGTAACCCAGACGATATTTTATTTAATACTTCCTTATATTCCAACTCCAGGGGGAAGTGGAGTAGCTGAATTTGGTTTTGCTACTTTATTTTCCAGTTTTGTACCAGCTGGATTGATTGGTTTATTAGCGATACTTTGGAGGTTTTTAACTTTTTACTTAGTGATAATTATTGGAGGAATAATTTTATTTAAAATGATAGCTAAATCATTAGTTAGATTATAGGTGGGATGAAGATGTGCAAATATGTAGCTGTGATGGTTGATTTACCGGTAGAACAGGTTGATAAGCCTTTTACTTATAAGGTCCCTGATAGATTTCAAAAAGATGTAGAGATTGGTAGGAGGGTAATAGTTCCTTTTGGTCGAAGAAAGATTGAAGGTTATATAATCGATATAGTTGAAGAGGTGGATTTTGATACTAAAGATGTTATAAATATTTTTACCTCTTTTCAGTTTTTTAATCAAGAGTTATTAGATTTGGCTAAATGGATTTCAGAATATTATCAATGTTATTTAATTAGTGCTCTAAAAGCTATTGTACCTAGTGGAAAGAATAAGATAAAGACGAAAAGAGTTATAAAACTTGCTCAATCTATTGCTCAGAGCAAAGAAATTATAAATGAAATGAATGGTAGGGCATATAAGCAGATTGAAGTATTATCTTATTTGGTCGAAAACCCTAATCTTCTTTTAACAAGCACAGAATTAGCTCAGAAAGTGGATACTACACCAAGTACAATTAGAGCTTTAGTTGACAAAGGCTTCATTTTATACCAAGAAGAAGAGGTTAGAAGAAATCCTTGTAGTCATCTTAATTTTAAGACTACAAAAGCATTAAGCCCAACTGAAGATCAAGAGATAGCTATTAAAGAGGTTTCTAATTCACTAGCTGAAGAGAAGTCTTCAACTATTCTATTGAAAGGGGTTACTGGTAGTGGAAAGACAGAAGTATATCTGCAGGCTATAGCTAAAGTTTTAGAGGCAGGTAAAGAAACAATTGTTTTAGTGCCAGAAATTTCTTTGACACCACAGACAATTTCAAGGTTTAAGGGACGTTTTGGGAATCAAGTAGCTGTTCTGCATAGTCAATTATCGACTGGAGAGAGATTTGATGAATGGCGCAGAATTAAAGAATGTAATGTAAAGATTGTAGTAGGAGCTAGATCAGCAGTTTTTGCTCCTTTTAATAATTTAGGACTAATTATTATTGACGAAGAACATGAAAGTAGCTATAAGCAAGATGATCACCCTAAATATCATGCTAGAGAAGTAGCAATTAAGAGAGCTGAGTTATCAGATGCACTAGTATTATTAGGTACAGCCACACCATCTTTAGAATCCTATCATCGCACTCAAATCGGTGAATATAAGTTAATTGAGTTACCTAATCGGGTAGATGATCGACCTTTACCAGAAGTGGAGATAATAGATTTAAGAGAAGAATTAAAGTCTGGAAATAAAACAATGTTTAGCGAACTCTTACAAGAAGAATTGAAAGATAGATTAGCAAAGGGTGAACAGAGTATGATCTTCTTGAATCGCCGTGGATTTTCAACCTTTGTTCAATGTCGAGAATGTGGACATGTTATGGAGTGTAATGATTGTGATGTTTCCTTGACTTATCATGCTAATCCTACTATTTTACAATGCCATTATTGTGATTATAAAGAGGATGTACCTAACACTTGTCCAAATTGTGGTAGTATTTATATCAAATATTTTGGTGTAGGTACTCAAAAGGTAGAAGAATCATTAAAAGAGTTATATCCAGAAGCCACTATAGCTAGAATGGATGTAGATACGACAAGGCGTAAAGGAGCTTATCAGCGGATATTATCATCTTTTAAACAGGGGGAAATAGATATTTTAGTAGGGACACAGATGATAGCTAAAGGTCATGATTTTGCTAATGTAACCCTTGTAGGAGTGATAACAGCAGATACTGCTCTTAATTTACCGGATTTTAGAGCAGGCGAGAGAACCTTTCAATTATTAACTCAAGTAGCTGGTAGAACTGGACGTGGAGACAAAGAGGGAAAGGTTATTATTCAAAGTTATACCCCTGAACATTATAGTATTCAATTGGCTCAGGAGCATGACTATAAGTCATTCTATCAACTAGAAATTGGGACAAGAGAGATTGCTTTATACCCTCCTTTTACTCATCTGATTAATATAACTATGAGTAATGAAGATGAGGATAAAGTAATTAAATTATCAAATCAATTAGGTGAAATTCTAAGCGCAGAAATGAATAAAATAGATGGTGAAGATATCATATTATTAGGTCCAGTTCAAGCTCCATTAGCAAAGGTTAGAGGGCAATATAGATGGCAGTTATTATTAAAGGGGAAGGATTTAAATCAACTCAGATTTTTGACTAGTCAGGCTTTAACTGAATTGAAGGATTTGTCAACATTGAAGAGTGTTAGAGTTAGTGTTGATGTAGACCCCTTAGGAATGTTATAATAATAATTAAGAACTAAAAATCTATAATTGATAATTCTAGATAGAAAGCTAAAATTATATTATGACTATCTAACTCTATAATTAGTTTTTCCTTAGAGTTGAATAGTATTTTTTGAAAAGATAAGCTTTTAGAAATAATGCTAATGTTATTTGATTTCTTATAAGGCTATAATATTTAATAGAATTTAATTATTAATTTAAAATTATAAAGCATTAATTATCAATTATAAGCTGTAAATTATTGATTGATTTTATGGAGGTGTAAAAATGGCAATTTTAAAAATTAGAGAGTTGGGAGATCCAGTTTTAAGAACTAAAGCAAAAGAGGTAACAGAAGTAACGGATAAGACTAGAAAGTTACTTGATGATATGGCAGAGACTATGTATGATGCTCCAGGTGTAGGGTTAGCTGCTCCACAGATAGGAATTTCTAAACGAATTATTGTAATAGATGTAGGATCAGGACTAGTGGAATTGATTAACCCTGAAATTGTAGAAGAGTCTAAAAAGACTTATATTGATCAAGAAGGTTGTTTAAGTATTCCAGATAAAACTGGAAAAGTAGAAAGAGCTTATAAAGTAAAGGTTAAAGCATTAGATCGTAATGGAAAAGAGATAGAGGTTAAGGGTAAAGGGTTATTAGCCCGAGCTTTACAGCATGAAATTGATCATTTAGAAGGTAGACTATTTGTTGATTATATTTAATAAAATTTAAAAACTTATTATTGTTGCCATGAATTTAGATCGATAAATTAGTTGCTTACTAGCTAGTGGCTATTAGTCATTAGCTAGTAAGCATATTTATTTATGTTAGTCTATGGCTAATAAGTTATTTAGACTTATTTTAAAATCGGAGGGATTAGTAATGAAGGTTGCATTTATGGGAACACCAGATTTTGCAGTACCTTGTTTGAGTGCTTTAATAGAAGCTGATTTTATAGATGTAGTAGGTGTTGTTAGTCAACCTGATCGTAGAAGAGGTCGAGGCCAAAAACTAAAGCCTACACCTGTAAAGAAAGAAGCCTTAAAACATAATCTAGAAGTATTTCAACCAGAAAAGGTATCTACTCCAGAAGGAATTGCTAAGTTAGAATCATGGAATCCTGATGTTATTGTAGTAGTTGCTTATGGGCAGATATTAAAGAAAGAGGTTCTTGAGTTACCTAAACATGGATGTGTCAATATTCATGCTTCTTTATTACCTAAATATAGAGGTGCAGCTCCAATTCATAGAGCGATCATTAATGGTGAAGATAAGACAGGGATTACTACTATGCATATGGATATAGGCATGGATACTGGTGATATGATTTTGAAAGAAGAGCTAAGGATTACATCAGAGGAGACTGTAGGATCTTTACATGATAAGTTGTCAGAAGTAGGGGCAAGCTTAATAGTAAAGACATTAGATAAGATTCTCAAGGGTACAGCACCACGTGAAGAACAGAATGATGATTTAGCTACATATGCACCAAAGATTAATAAAGAAGAAGGAAAAGTAGATTGGAATCAAGATGCAAAAAGTATTTGGAACTTAATTAGAGGAATGAATCCTTGGCCAGGAGCTTATACATATCAGAATGGAAGCTTATTAAAATTGTGGGCTTCAGAGGTTTATGATCTTCAAGGTACAAATGATCAAGTAGAGGTAGGTACAATTGTTAAAGTTGATAATGACTTAGGTATAGTAGTTCAAACAGGTAGAGGGAAATTACTTCTAAAAGAGGTACAGCCAGCAAGTAAACAGAGAATGTCTGCTACAGATTATTTAAGAGGTTATCAAATTAAAGAGGGGAATAGGTTAGGGGAATAGAATTTATGCAAAAATCTAAAGGTCTATTTATCGGATTATTATTGATAGTATTAGCTATATTAAGTGTATTTGTAGTAGGGGTTTGGTACCTTAACCTTTTTGGTTTTAGCCTGTTAAGTAAAGGTGTGTTGTTAATTATAAGTATTGCTTTATCAATTTTAGTATCTATTTTAATTTTGGGTATTTTAGGTATTGTGTTGACAATCAAACGGGGTAAGCCAATAAAGTGGCTTTATTTTCCTACTAAGATAGTTATCTCCTATTTCCTTCCTGTTATTATTTACATAGGTGGTCTATTTGGTTTAGATAAGGAAGTTATTCAATCATCTTTTATTAATGTAAGTAATCACTTGATTAATCCAGAAGATATGAATGTAAAAGCTGAAGATATTTTATTATTACTTCCCCACTGTATTCAATTATCTGATTGTTCCTATAGAGTTACAAGTGATCTAGATAATTGTCAAAGATGTGGAAGGTGTCAGGTTCAAGATTTAATTGAATTAAAAGAAAAGTATGGGATACATTTGGCTATTGCCACAGGAGGAACTTTAGCTCGAAAGATTATTAAGGAAACGCGACCTAAGGCTATAATTGCTGTTGCTTGTGAACGAGACTTAAGTAGCGGGATTCAAGATATTTATCCATTACCTGTTATAGGTGTAGTTAATTTAAGACCTAATGGTCCTTGTATAAATACAGGTGTGGAAGTAGATAAGCTAGAAGAAGCGATAAGGAAGTTATTAGTGACAAGTGACTAGCAAAAAGTGAAAAATAATGAGGAGTTGATATTAATGCCATTCTTCTTTTTTGATCCAACTATGGTAATTTTAATTCCAGCTATTATCTTAGCAATGTATGCACAGTTTAAAGTTAAGAGTACTTTTAATAGATATCTAAATGTTAGAGCACAGACTGCTAAGACTGGAGCAGATGTGGCAAGAGAGTTATTAAACAAAGAGGGAATTTATGATGTTCAGGTATCAAGAACCAGTGGTAAATTATCGGATCATTACGATCCTAAAGATAAAGTATTGAGACTATCACCAGATGTTTATGATGGTAATTCCTTAGCTTCTATAGGTGTAGCAGCCCATGAAACTGGTCATGCTATTCAGGATAATGTTGATTATGCACCATTACGTTTTCGCCATAGTTTAGTTCCAGTAGCTAACTTTGGGTCTCAATTTGGGTTAGGATTAGGAGCTTTTGGTTTTTTCTTCTTTAGGTCTGAATTATTAGTTAGTATAGGAATATTATTATTTACTGCTGCGGTCTTATTCCAAATTGTTACTTTGCCAGTAGAGTTTAATGCAAGTAGCAGAGCTTTAAAACTTCTTAAGAAGCATAATTACTTAACTGGGAAAGAAGCCAAAGGAACTAAAAAAGTATTAAATGCAGCTGCTTTAACTTATGTAGCAGCAACTTTAGTTGCTATTGGTCATTTAGTCAGATTAATAGTTATGAGAGGTATGTTAGATGATGAGTAATATGTGAACACATATTACTCTTTTTCGTATTACAGGGACTTGATTTTTAGTTGTTTGCTAATTAGTGGTGAGAAAAGATTAAAAGATTGTTTAACCACAGATGATCACGAATAACACACGGATAGAGAGTAAAGGATTAGTTTATGAAATTAGAGTTTAAGATGATTTTGAATTTAATTTGTGCAAATTAGTGTTAATTAGTGGTGAGAAAAGATTAAAAGATTGTTTAACCACAGATGATCACGAATAAAACATGAATAGAGAGTAAAGGATTAGTTTATGAAATTAGAGTTTAAGATAATTTTGAATTTAATTTGTGTAAATTAGTGTTAATTAGTGGTGAGAAAAGATTTTGAATTGTTATTTGATATTTAGTTGAATAATAGTGTTTGAATTTATTTTTTACTAAAAAGAATAGTTGAATTTACATAAAGAATTTATTCCAGATTATGGAGATTAAAGTTGGATTATAATTTAATAAAATATAAAAGCTAAAAGATACAAATACTAATTATAGGATTAGGTAGAATTTTTAACTAGCAATTAATTGTTTTTTTAATAAGCTATAATTACTAGTTAATGGCTAAAAACTTTGTTATAATAAAAATTGGAGGATATTATATGAAAAAAACACGTGAAGTTGCATTAGAAGCAATTTATCAGATAAATGAAAAGGGTGGATTTTCAAATTTAGTTGTTAATAGTCTGTTAAATAAGTCCAATTTAGATAAGAGGGATAGATCCTTAGCTACTTATTTGATTTATGGAGTTACTAGAAGAAGAAATACTTTAGACTGGATTATCAATAAATTTGCTAATCGTAAAGTAAAGAAGATGACACCATGGGTTAGAAATGCATTAAGATTAGGGGTTTATCAGATTCAGTTTTTAGATAAGATTCCTGCTCCTGTAGCTTGTAATGAAACAGTAGAGGCTGCTAAAGGAAGATGTAACCGTGGAGCAATAAAATTTATTAATGGGGTTTTAAGAAATATTATTCGTAATCTCGATCAAATCCAGTACCCAAGCATAGATAAAGATCCAGTTCAACATATTAGATATAAGTATTCTCAACCACAGTGGCTAGTTGAAAGGTGGGTCAAAAGGTATGGAGTGGATAAAGCAGTAGAGATCTGTAATCATTTAAATCAAGTACCACCAACAGTGATTAGAACTAATACTTTAAAGACAAGTAGAGCGGATTTATTAGAAGAATTAATAGGTGAAGATGCTCAAGTTGAAGCTATAGAGAGGGTAGAAGAGGCTATTAATTTAATTAAGTATCCATCTGTAGATAGATTAAAAGCCTTTGATGAAGGTAAGTTTCAAGTACAAGGTTTAAGTTCTATGTTAGTAGCACATATTGTTAATCCTAAAACAGATGATGTGGTTGTTGATTTATGTAGTGCACCAGGTGGGAAGACTACTCATTTAGCACAATTAATGGATAATAAGGGGCAGATTTATGCAGTAGATGTCCATGATCATAAATTGGATTTAATTGAAGAGAACTGTGAAAGATTAGCTATTACTAATGTTGAAAAGATTTGTGCTGATGGTAGAGAAGTCAGTTTTGATAGAAGAATTGATAAGGTATTAGTAGATGCACCTTGTTCTGGTTTAGGTATTATGGCTAAAAAACCTGAAATCAGATGGCAGAAGAAACCACAGGATTTATTACAATTACAAGAATTACAACTAGAATTATTAGATAATGCAGCTGAATTTCTTAAAAGTGGTGGTGAATTAGTTTATAGTACCTGTACTATTACCCCTGAAGAGAATAAAGAGGTTATTAATAAATTTTTAGAAAAAAATAGTGATTTTTCATTAGTTGATTTAGAAAAAGAGGCAGAAGAATTCTCTTTAGAAGATTACTTAGAAGATGGTAATCTACAATTAATACCAGATGATTATTTTATTGAAGGTTTTTTTGTTGCTAAGTTGATTAAAAAAGCTTAGTTTATTATTCTAATTTCAATATAGATATCGAACTTTAAAGTGAAATTTAATTGATATAAAGTGATATTTTGGCCACTAGCTACTAGCTTTTAGCCTCTAGCTATTAGTATTATTTTTATAAGTTCTAAGCCAGAGGCTAGTAGCCAATAGCCAGAAGGAAGCTAAAAGTGCCGTATTATCTATCTATAACGATATATTTAAATTTCTTTTTAGATTTGTTTGTCTATAGATGTCTAAGTTTAGAATGGAATGAAGAAATTCAAATTTGTGTTTGTTCATGATAAAGATAAGCTTTTAATTTTCTTAATATATAGTTATGACTAAGAAGTTAATTATTAATAAACTATAAAATTGTAATTTTGTAATTAATAGAGTACTAGGAAGGAAGTAATTGAATCATGAAGAGGAAGAAGGATTTAATTGGGTTTGTAGTCGAAGAATTAAAAGAGATAGTTATTTCTTTAGATGAGCCTGCTTTTCGTGCAAAACAGTTATTTAAATGGATTTATGAAAAGAAGGTTAGAAGTTTTTCTGAAATGACTAATCTTGCTAAAAGTTTTAGAGCTAAGCTAGAAGATCAATTCTATATTGGAGAATTGAAATTAATCACTAAGCAGAAATCTAAAGATGGCACTATTAAGTATCTTTTTCAATTAGATGATGGTAAAAAAGTGGAAAGCGTATTTATGCCTTATGAAGATAATCGGAGAAGTGTTTGTATCTCTACTCAAGTAGGGTGTGGAATGGGATGTACTTTTTGTGCAACAGGGCTGCAAGGTTTAAGTAGAAATTTAACTGCTGGAGAGATAATTAATCAGATTATAAGTATTGAGAAACTTAGAGGTGAAGAGATTAGCAATGTAGTGCTAATGGGAATGGGAGAACCTTTAGCAAACTATGAAGAATCAATTAAGGCAATAAAATTAATGAATGCTTCTAATGGATTGAACATTGGAATGAGAAGGATAACTTTATCTACTTGTGGATTAGTGCCACAGATTAGAAGATTAGCTGAAGAAAAGATGCAATTAACTTTAGCCATATCTTTACATGCCTCAAATGATAAATTGCGTAGTCAGATGATGCCTATTAATGATAAATATCCATTAAATGAATTGTTAGCAAGTTGTCGCGATTATATAAATAAGACTGGTCGTAGAATAACCTTTGAGTATGCTTTGGTAGAAGGTGTAAATGATTCTGCTAAAGATGCTGAAGAATTAGCTAACTTATTATCTGGAATATTGGCCCATGTTAATTTAATTCCTATTAACCAAGTAGAAGGTTTAAATTACTCCAAACCAACTAGAAATACAATTAATAAATTTAAAGATAGTTTGGAAACAGAAGGCATAGCAGCTACAGTAAGGGTTGAACGTGGATCTGATATAGCTGCAGCTTGTGGACAATTACAAGCTAAGGAGGATAAAAGATGAAACTCCCAATGAAATTTGCTCGAAAATTCAAGCATATATTCTTTTTAGATTCTTTAAGTAGTTTGGGACAGAAGATAGTAACTGCTGTAATTAAAGATATGAAATCAGAAGTAAGAGAAATTTCAGGAGAAAATTATGTTCCTAGTCAATATCAGATATTAGTTTCTGCTAAGAGGAAAGAAGAATTAAAAGAGATAGATAAGAAAGTTAAAGATCAGATGGAAGAATTGATTAAAAATGAAATTAATAAAAGAGATTTTAAAATCCAAGAGGAATTGAAGCTAGAATTCATTCTTAACTACAATATTAATAAGGATTTTATAGTTAAAGGTGATTTTCTTATTAATATTGACGATATTGATAATACTGAAGGTGAAGGTACAAGGGTTTTTAAAAGTGATAAGCTAATGAGTAATAATAATGATGATATAAATCATACTCTAAAAATAAAGCCATTTTCTGAAATAGAATCTTATCTTAAGTTAATTAAAAATGAGAGAGAAGTAGAACGTTTTGAAATTAATTCTATTGAAACCAATATAGGACGTCAGGAGAATAATGAAATTGTATTAGCAGATCCAAAGGTTTCAAGAGTTCATGCTCAGATTATTAAAAAGAACTTTTATTATATTATAAATGATTTAAATAGTACTAATGGGGTATTAGTTAATGGTGAATTAGTTGAAAGTAAGAGATTGAGCGATGGAGATAAGATTAGGCTAGGTAAAAATCAACTTGAATTTTGTCTGAAGAGGTAAGAGAGGTGAGAAGATGAAATATGTAGCAGCTTCTGAAAAAGGAAAAGTTAGAAGTAAGAATGAAGATAAATATTTAGCACTTAATAAACAAGACTTTGATATTATAGCTGTAGCTGATGGTATGGGGGGGCATAAAGGTGGAGATATAGCTAGTTCTTTGGCTGTTGAAAGAATTAAGAATTATAATTTTAACTCAGATCAGTTAAAAGAAGACATCATAAATTGTATAGAACTAGCTAATCAAGATATAAAAAATAAGAGTTTAAAGGATGAAGAATGTCAAGGGATGGGTACTACCTTGACTTTAGGAGTTATTAAAGATAAAATAATAACAATTGGACATATAGGAGATAGTAGAGCTTATCTGTTTAGAAATCAAAAATTAACTCAGTTAACAGATGATCATTCTTATGTAGGTGAATTATTGAGAAAGAATATAATCAATAAAGAAGAGGCTAAGAATCATCCTAAGAAGAATTTATTGATGAGATCATTAGGAATTGATAATAGTGTAGAGGCTGATTTATTAAGTTTAGAATTAAAGTCAAAAGATTTAATTTTAATCTGTTCTGATGGATTAACAAATATGCTATCTGATAAGGAGATAGAAGAGATACTATCCTCAGAAGAAGGATTGAAAGTGAAAGTTGAAAAGATGATATTCTTAGCTAACCAAGAAGGTGGATATGATAATATCACAGTTGTTATTTACAAAAGTAATTAAGTTTAATTTTTGGGGTGAGACTGATGATTGGAAAGGTCCTAAATAATCGATATGAAATAATAGAAAAAGTAGGTACTGGAGGTATGGCAATAGTTTATCGTGCTACAGATAAACTATTGGGGCGACCAGTAGCCGTAAAGATATTACAACCTCAATTTGCAGATAATGAAACTGCAGTAAAAAGGTTTAATCGTGAAGCTCAATCAGTAGCTAGCCTTTCTCATCCAAATATTGTGAATATTTTTGATATTGGGAGAGATGATGATCTTCACTATATTGTAATGGAGTATGTTACTGGTAATGATTTAAAAGAAGAATTAAAAAAGGTAGGTAGATTTGAGGTTGATAAGGCAATTCAATTAATAACAGGCATTTGTAATGCTTTAATTAAAGCCCATCGCAATAATATTATTCATTGTGATATTAAGCCTCATAATATTTTAGTGACTAAGGATAATCGAGCAAAGGTAACTGATTTTGGTATTGCTCGTGCTGTTACTTCAGCTACAATGGCCCATACTAATTCAGTTATGGGTTCTGCTCATTATCTTTCTCCTGAACAGGCGAAAGGAGCTAAAGTAAGTACAAAGTCTGATATTTATTCCTTAGGCATTGTACTGTATGAATTACTGACAGGGCAAGTTCCTTTTACTGGGGAAAATCATATTTCAATTGCTTTAAAACATCTAGAAGAAAAACCCCCTTCTCCACAAGAGATTAATCCAAACATTTCTGATGAATTAGCAAGTATTATTTTAAAGGCTATTGCTAAAAAACCAGAAGATAGATATAATTCAGTTGTAGAAATGTTAAGAGATTTAAAAGAAATTGAAATAAATACTACTCAAAAAGTAAAAAATAAAGATATAACTAATCAACATACGATGGTTATGTCTAAAGAAGATTATCAAAAAGAGATTAATAAAGAAATAAATAAGAAAGTAAGTAAGGAAGTAAGTAAGGAAGTAAATAAGAAGACTACTAAGAAAGAAAGTCTTCCAAAAAGTGATTTTAAAGAAAATAATAGAGGAGTAAGGAAGTTGAACAAAAGAAATCATAAGGCCACTTCATTTGAAAAAACTCCTAAGAAAAATACCAAAAAGAAAAAGAAGAAGAGAAATGAATTTTTAACTGCTTTATTAATTTTGGGAATTATAGGAATTGTTATTATGGGTGTCGGATATTATATGCTAATAAATTATATGGAGGTAGAAGAAGTAAGGGTTCCAGATGTAGTAGGAAAACATGTAGAGAATGCTAGACAGGAACTTGCAGATAAGGGTTTAGAATTGAAGGTTTATTATAGGAGTCATAGTTCAGAGGTAGAAAAGGATCATATTATTTCTCAAAGTATTAAAGCAGATAAGAAGATTAAGGTCAACAGGGTAATTGAAGTTGTAGTAAGTAAAGGTGCTAAATTGTCTAAGGTACCTAATTTGCTTGGTATAGAGTTAAGAGAGGCTGAAATTAAATTAGATAAATTGGATTTAGAAATAGGAGAGATTAAGGAAGAGTATAATAATGAGGTTAAGAAGGGACAGATTATCTCTCAAGATCCGAGACCAGATATTGAGGTTAAATCTGGAGCTACTGTAGACCTCTTAATTAGTAAAGGCAAAGAGCCAAAAGAAGTTTTAATTCCAAATTTAGTTGGTTTAAAGAAAGAAGAAGCACTAGAAAAGTTGAGAGAGCGTAATTTGTTATTAGGTCAAGTTTTGGAAAGGGAGAGTTTAAACTACCTTAAAGGTAGGGTAATTGCTCAAAATCCTAGTCCTGGAAAGATGACTATGGAAGGAACAACAATTCAACTAATTATAAGTAAAGGAATTAGGAATCCTAGAGGATCTGAAGTTAAAAGTCCTTTAGTTAGAATTGATGTTCCAGCAGGAAATGAAAAGAGAGTTCAGATTGTTGTTACCGATGATAATGGTCAAAGGACTGTATATGATCAAGTGCACCAACCCCATGATAAGGTTGAGAAGGAAGTTATAACAGTAGGATCAGCAGTTATTAGAGTTTATTTTGATGGACAATTGAATTATGAAAAGAGGTTATAGTATAATTAATGAGTGGAAAGTAATCTTACTTTTCACTCATTGTTATGTTAATAAAAATATTAAAAGATAATATTAACCTTATTTTACTTAGTATAGACATCAAACCTTAGAATGAAATTTAAATATATAGTTATAGAAAGAGATTGCTAGTTTAGGAGTTAGAGTTTAGGAAATAGAATCTAGGAAGATTCTACTAACCCTAACCCCTAAGATATATCATTATAAAAAGGAGAGTGATTATGAAAGAAGGAAGAATATTAAAGGCTTTTGGTGGATTTTTCTTTGTATCTGATTTTGATAGCAGAGAGGTTTATCAGTGTCGAATTAGAGGAAGGTTAAAGAAAGAAAAAATAGATGTAATAGCTGGGGATATAGTTGAGTATACAGCGATGGAAGGTAATACTGGAGTTGTTGAAAGGAGATTGGATAGAAAGAACTATCTTTTTCGTCCTCCAATAGCAAATGTAGAACAAGCAGTGGTTACCTGTTCTATTGTACAACCAGATCTCCACTTTAAACTTTTGGACAGGTTATTGGTATTAGCTGAAACAGAAGATTTGGAGATTAGTATTTGTATTAATAAAGTTGATTTGCTGGGCTTAGAAAAGGCTAAGGCAGTTATGAAACCCTATGAAGAGATTGGATATAAAATAGTCTATACTAGTGTAGAAGAAGGTATAGGCATCTCTGAATTAAAAGAAGTTCTTAAGGATAAGGTATCAGTGTTTGCTGGACCTTCAGGTGTAGGGAAGTCTAGCCTATTGAATGCTATACAACCTGGATTAAAGTTAAAGATGGGCGAGGTAAGTGAACGGATTAAGCGAGGACGACATACTACTCGCCATGTAGAGCTATTATCCTTAAATATAGGTGGTTGGGTAGCAGATACTCCAGGCTTTAGTTCTTTAGATGTTACTTTTGTTCCATCTGAAGAGTTGCAGTATTATTTCCCAGAAATTTCAGGTTATCTTAATGACTGTAAATTTTCTCCTTGTTCCCATAGCCATGAACCAAAATGTGGAGTTAAAGCTGCTGTAGAAGAAGGATATATTCCAGAACACAGATATAATAATTATTTAGATTTTTTAGAAGAAATTAAGAAAAAAGAAGAAAGAAATTGGAGGAGATAAAATGATAAAGGTGGCACCATCGATTTTATCAGCAGATTTTAGTAAATTAGCAGAAGAGATTGAAACAGTAAGTTCAGCAGAATATTTACATATTGATGTGATGGATGGACATTTTGTTCCAAATATCACTATTGGACCTTTGGTTTTAAACTCTATTCAAGACAAGACTGATCAGATATTAGATGTTCACTTGATGATTGAAAACCCTGATCAATATATCCCTGAGTTTGCTAAAGCAGGAGCAGATATTATCAGTGTGCATATAGAAACATGTCCTCATCTACACCGTACAGTTCAAAATATTAAAGCAAATGGTGTTAAAGCAGCAGTAGCTTTAAATCCTGCTACACCTTTAACTGCTATAGAGTATATATTAGATGAGTTAGATATGGTATTAATTATGACTGTTAACCCTGGTTTTGGGGGGCAAAGTTTTATTCCAGAAATGATACCTAAAATTAAAGAGTTAAGAGCGATGATTGAAAAGCGTGGATTAGATATTGATATACAGGTAGATGGAGGTATTAAACCTGGTACAACCTCAATAGATGTAATTAATGCTGGGGCTAATATTTTAGTAGCAGGTTCAGCAGTTTTTGGTGCTGAAAATAGAGACCAAGCAATTCAAGGTTTAAAGGAATATTAATAAATATGTTATGAGCTAAAGGTCAAATCTTTTAGCTCTTTTTTTTATTAGTGATAATGATTAAATCTGATTAAGTTCTGATCTTAGCTATTAGCTAGTAGCCAATAGCTAAAATACCTGCGTAACTTGATCGAGGAGAAAATAATTTCTATCACAGCCTTGCTGTCTAATAAATTATTTTGGTTTTTAGTTCTTAAAAGATTAGTAGAATTTGAATTTTAAGTATATAATATAAAGATCTAGTTGCTATATAAATTAATTCTTCAGCCCTTTATTCGTGTTAACTCGTGACTAAAAATTACTTTAGTAAGTACTTATGTTTTAATCAAATTCTTTAATTCCATCGACATAGTAAAAAAAACACTATAATTACTAGCTATAATTTATTGATTATAAAAACTTGATTTTAATTTGATATTTGTATAGAGGAATTTATTTTTTATTGGTATAATATTCATTAGATGCTAAGTCAAATTATTATTATATTCAAAATTATTCAAAAGGAGATTAAAATGGATAACAAAGAAAGAGTGATTAGTGGTGAAGAGATTACAAATGCTATCTTACATGGTGTTGGTTTAGGATTATCTATTGCTGCTCTTGTAGTTTTAGTAGTATTGGCTAGTATCTTTGGTGATGCTTGGTATATAGTGAGCTTTAGTATTTATGGTGCTACTTTAATTATGCTCTACTTATCTTCTACTCTCTATCATAGCTTCCCACAGGGAAAAGTAAAGAATATTTTTAGGATTTTTGATCATTCATCTATATATTTACTAATAGCAGGTACTTATACACCATTAACTTTAATTTCTTTAAGAGGAGCTTTAGGTTGGAGTATTTTTGGGATTGTTTGGGCAATAGCATTATTAGGAGTTATATTCAAGGTCTTTTATACAGGAAGGTTTGGTATATTTTCTACTATTTTATATATAGCTATGGGTTGGTTAGTTATAGTGGCTATTAAACCATTATTATCTGTGTTGACTACTGCTAGTATAGTATTTTTAGTTGTAGGTGGGTCTTTATATACTATAGGAACCATTTTCTATGCTGTAGATAAAATCAGATATAATCATGCTATATGGCATCTCTTTGTTTTGGGGGGGAGTATATGCCATTTCTTCACTATTTTATTTTTGCTACCTAGATAAATTTATTGTATATTAAATAAAATTCATTTTTAAAATAAGCTATAGCCCAAAATTTTGGGCTATAGCTTATTTTAAACACCAATCAAGTGCTCAGAGTTTATAATGATATCAACAGCATCTTCTAAATTTTCAACAGAATAATCGGCTTTAGGGTATTTACTTCCCAGTTTTATGGTTTTACATTTCGCTTTTATTCCAGCCTCAATATCTGAATTTCTATCACCAATCATAAAAGAATCTTCTAAATTAACATTATATTTTTTAGCTAATTTAAGAATCATACCAGCTTCTGGTTTCCGGCATTTGCATTCTGATTTAAAATGAGGGCAGTACTCTATATCATCAATAATTGCATTATCCTTTTTTAAGGTAGCTACTAGATATTGATGAATCTCATCTAAATCTTCTTCAGTAAAGTATCCACATTCAATCCCACCTTGGTTTGTAACAATAAATACTTTATAGCCTTCATTATTAAGCTTTTTAATTGCTTTAGCAGTCCAGGGGTATAATTCCAAATCTTTAGGTTTATTAACTGGTTTATCATAGCTGTTAACTACACCGTCGCGGTCTAAAAATATAGCTTTATTCATTAATAAATCACTCCTTATTATAGTTTTCTGTAATTTCAATAAGTTATTAATAGTTTATTCTTAATATTTTCTTAATATTTATATGTTATACTATAAATACAAGAGAGTTTATGAATTGGAGGAGAAAGTCGATGGATGCTAAGAAGATACTAATTGTTGATGATGACAAAAATGTAATTGAAATTTTAAGCTTATATCTTAAGAAAGAAAACTTTGATGTTGTAATAGCTAGAGATGGTGAAGAAGCTCTTAAAAAGGTTGAAAAAAATAATCCAGATCTAATTATTTTAGATATTATGATGCCTAAAATAGATGGCTTAGAGGTTATAAAAGTTCTTAGAAAGAATAATGATCTTCCTATTATCTTATTATCAGCTAGAAGTGAAGAGTTTGATAGAATTTTAGGGCTAGAATTAGGAGCAGATGATTATGTTACTAAGCCTTTTAGTCCTAGAGAAGTAGTAGCTAGAGTTAAAGTAATATTAAAGAGGATCGATAAGAGTAATCAAACTATTAAAGAAAAAGAATTAATTTCTTTTCCAAGCTTAGTGATAGATCCTCAGGAAAGAAGTGTTAAAGTTGATCAAAAGCAGATAGAATTATCACCTAAAGAATATGAATTATTATTATTATTGTCTAAACACCCTAATCAAGTATTTGAAAGAGAGCAATTATGTGATAAAGTATGGGGAATAGATTATTATGGCGATATGAGAACTGTTGATGTTCATATAAATTGGTTAAGAGATAAACTAGGTTTGAACTATATTAAGACAGTCTGGGGTGTTGGTTATAAATTTGAGGTGACTGAAGATGTTTAATAATCTTTTTTCAAAGATTATGGGAAGTTATATTATAATACCAATTTTAATTTTATTATTATTATTGGTTATTTTACCTAATTATTTAAAAGATTATTTTTATCAGGCAAAAGAGAGAGAGTTATTAGGGAAAGGGCAGGCTGTAGCTAAGATTATTTCTGAGAATGATTATTCTGATAGTAATATTTCTTTAAATAATTTAGAAAAACTATTAGATACTAGTTTAATAATAATCAATCAAGAAAGAGAAATAATTAATCAGGGGATGAGGCTGCAAGGAATGATGAGAAGTTCATGGATGAGAAAGATGCATCATAATCAAGGCAGAGGAATGATGAATCACCATGGCATGATGAGGCATAATAGAAATAATCCTCCTCAAGTAATGATGAATTTTAGTGATGAACTAAATAAAGTTTTGGCAGGGGATGCAACTAGCTTTAGAGGAGAAACCCCAATGTTGAATCAAGCAATTATTGGTGTAGGAATTCCAATAAGAACTTCTGAAAGAATGGCGTTATTTTTAATTTCTCCTTTAAGAGGTTTAGAAGAGACTGTAGTTAAGGTGAGAAATCTAACTATAAGGGTAAGTTTTATTGCTATTTTAATAGCATTGATTTTAGGCTATTTTATTTCTAAGGGAATTACTCGTCCTGTTAAAGAGATGAAGGACAAAGCACGCCTGATGGCAGCTGGAAACTTTAAAGCTAAGATAGACAAGCTTCCCAATGATGAGATAGGAGAATTGGGAAAGAGTTTTAATTATTTATCCACTAAGCTAGAAAGTAATATTAATGAATTGACTACTGAAAAGAGAAGAATGGAAGAAATGCTAAGTAGTATGGCAGAAGGAGTATTAGGTGTTAGTAAAGACCAGAGGATTTTATTAGCCAATCCAAGGTTAAAGGAAATTTTAGAGATTGATAAGGAGATAATAGGAGCGGAATTTAATGACTGCTTTAATGATACTCTACTCGATTTAGTGGAAGAAGTGATGCTAGAGGAAAAAGAGTTAAAGGAAGAATTTAATTTTGGAGATAAGATAATTGTAGCTCATGCTGCTCCAATTACAAAGACTGATGATGAGTTATGGGGGATTATAATTTTAGTTAGAGATGTTACAGAAATTAGAAAATTAGATGAGATGCGTAGGCTATTTGTTGCTAATGTTTCTCATGAATTAAAGACTCCGCTAACAGCTATTCGTGGTTATTTGGAAGCAATTTTAGATGGAGTAGTTGAAGATATAGATCTGCAAAGCGAATATTTAAATCGGGTATTATCAGAAACTACTAGGATGACAAGGTTGGTTAAAGATACTTTAGACCTTTCTCGATTGCAGTCTGGTCAAATGGATTTTAAAGCAAGTGAATTTGATTTAATTGTGTTAATTAATTCGGTTATAATTAATTTAGAAGGCAGATTAGAAGATAGAGATGTTTCTATCGAAGCTAGTGAAACTTTAATTGTGAAAAGTGACCGAGATAGAATTGAAGAGGTTTTGATTAATTTATTAAGTAATGCTATTAAATTTACTGCTTCAGATGGCAGAATAGAAATTAAAGTTAAGAAGCTTGAAGCTGAAGTTAAAGTAAAAGTTATTGATGATGGGATTGGTATTCCTACTTCTGAACTACCTTATATTTGGGAGAGGTTTCATCAAGTTGATCGAGCAAGAACTCCTGACCAAAAAGGGACTGGACTAGGGTTATCAATAGTTAAAGAGATAGTTGAAGGTTTAGGAGGAAAGGTTGAGGTAGAGAGTGAAGCTGGGAAAGGTAGTGATTTCAGTTTTATTATAGAAAGTAAATGATTTTTGATAAAATTAGGGTTTATAGATAATAAATTTTTAATTAAAGAAGGTTTAATAAAGAAGGAAGTAAAATTAATAAAGTTCAAATAAAAAAGGCAGGAGAATTCTCCTGCCTTTTTTTATTTTCTGCCAATTCCTAAATCATTTCTTGCTACAGGAGGAACGCCTTTACGATCTTGACGATGTTCATTCATTTCAAAGGCATCAACTTTTTCTAAAACCCTTTTTGCTTTAGTTTCCGCTATTTCTCGATTGATTTCCATATCTTGTTTTAAATTGATTTCTTTTTTAGCCATTAGTATCCCTCCTTACCTCATATTATACCCAACTTCATATTTTCTAGTATTAATTAGTTATTGAGTAGTTTTGCAGATTATTTTTAGTGTAGTCTATTATAATTTTTGTGATATTATATGAAATATTTAGAATCTATTAGCAGAAATTTATTTTTAGTTATTATACTGTGAATCTGATAACTAAAAAAGGAAGTTTGATTTTTTTGTGGAATATAAGTAAGAAAGGATTATAAATAACGATAGGTAATCTTTTTTTAAAATACTGAAATTAATTAGTGAGAATTTGATAAAAAGTGGGGGTGAGAAATATTTCTAGTAAAAGTTTCAAGTCAATTTTGACCCAAAATATATTGCTGGCATTATTGATTATGTCCTTGCTTCTTATTCCATTTAGTATATATTATGAGTTGAATCAGAACTTAAAAGAAAGGATTAATTTGTATGATTCTTTGTCTTCTTTATATTTTGAATATTTAGAAAGGGAAATAGATAATAAGATTAAAAATACTAAGCCAGTTTACCCTGATGATCTTCTTAATATAAAGGGTCGGATAAAAGAAGTTGGTGGTATGGATAGATATTCAAAAATCAAGAAAGATACTCTTTATATTTATAAAAGTCAGGGGGATAAAATAGCTTTATATAAGATTAACATACATAAATTAGCCAAAAAAACAGGAGATATTCTCAATTTGAAAGCTCCCTACGGATTATTTTCTCTTTTATATGAACCTGTTTTTACTAGTACAAATCAATTTGTTGATTTGGATTTCTATGATAGAAGTAGAGTGAAAAGAGATGGTTTAGACTATTATTTTATTGGAATGAATGATAATCCTTATGTTACTTATCCTTTTTATTTAATTATAGATTTGGAATTGAATTTATTAAGTTTAATAAAGAGAGTTTTATTTAAAATAATTTTATTGTTAAGTGTAACAGTGTTAATTTCACTTTATTTAACTGAGGGTTTTAGTAGAGTTTTTTCTCGAAGAATTAGTCGTTTTTCTGAAATGGCATATAGTATTGGTAAGAGAGCAGTTAAAGGGATTAATCATGATAGTAAACTTCCCTGTATTGGAATTAAAGAGATTGATAAGATTGGTGATACTTTAGAAGGACTGTTTCAGAGTAACTATGATTATGCTACTAAATTAAAGAAGAATAACCAGATAATTAAAGTTACTAATAAATCGTTGTGGAAAGTTTTAGGGATGATTGAGAATTTAATAGCAGATAAAATCACCAAAGATTCCTTTTATTCATTAGTCCAAGAAGAAACGGAAGGTTTAGAAGAGAATACTAAAGAGTTGTTGAATAATTTGGCTGAAGATATAGTTAAAGTTAATAAAGAGAAAGAAGATTATCTAGAACAGAATAAGAAAATGATTTATAAAATATTATTATTGTTAGGGGAAATGTCAGAATATCGTGATGATGTTACAGGTGCTCATATTAATCGGGTCAGTAAAGTAGCTAGAATATTAGGTGATGCTATCATTGATGATCAGGAAGAATTGATTATGCTAGAGAATGCTGCTAAACTACATGATTTAGGAAAGATAGCAATACCAGATAGTATTCTTTTAAAACCTGGAAAATTAACTAAAGAAGAGTTTGCTCAAATGAAAGAGCATTGTCAAGCAGGATATAATATTATATCTAAAATAGAACATCCTCTTTTCGAAATGGCATCTAGTATAGCTCTAACTCATCATGAAAAATGGGATGGTACAGGATATCCTCTAGGTTTAGAGGGGAATGATATTCCTTATGAAAGTAGAATAGTAGCTATTTGTGATGTTTTTGATGCTCTTAAATCTGAACGACCTTATAAAAAGGCTTTTACTTTTGAACAGGCTTTTAATATTATAACTCAAGAAAAAGGTAAACAATTTGATCCGCAGTTAGTTGATATTTTTATCGAGAATAAAGAAAATATAATAAATATCTACAAAGGGGAAGAGGAGGGAATTGCTTGAAACTAAAGATTTTAATTTTGGGACTTGTTTTAATTTTAGTTTTAGGGTATATATATATGCCAAGAAAAGAAGTGAATATGGCTGTACAAATGACTGAAGAAGAAGCTAAAGGATTACAGAAAATATTAAAAGAATATGAAAGATTTCATTTTGTTGAGTTTAATCTTTTGAATATACCATTTTCTAATCATTTCACAAGAATCCAAGAATTTTTAGAGTCAGGTAAAAAGATTGATATAGCAAGAATTGATATTAAGACTCCTGAATGGTTTAAAAAATATATAGTAGCTGATACTGTAATTCCACAATCAGTTGATTGTTTATTACTTTTTTATAATCCAAATATTATTAAGATGCCACCACTTACTCTTGATGATTTTATTAGTTATACAAGAGAATATACTATAGATGAATCTGGAAGAAGTTTAGGTGAAGAAGATTTTTCATCTGATAAAATAGTGCAATATGGTTCTTATATCTCATTATATTCAGGATGGTGGATGAGTGTCTTTTTTGGAAGTGAAGATAAAAATTTCCTTACAGAGGATGTAGACTATAATTCTTTCATAAATGTAGCTAAGAGATTTAAAAGGCTTTATAAAGATAACTCTTTACCTAAAGTAGATAACAATAACTTTTATGACCAGATGGTAAAGATGTTTATTGAAGAAAAGGTAGCTATGATGATTAATGGACCTTGGGTTTTATCATCTTTAGATAAATCCAATCAAGATTTTAAAATAGCCTTGTTACCTAAGGGAAAAGAAGGTCATTTTTCTCCAATGGGAGGACAGCAATGGGCTATGTTAAATGATAATCCGGTAATTAGAGATGTTATGAAATATTTATCTTCAGAGGAGGTAGCAAGAAAGTTTTATAAATATAATGGTACTATTATGCCTAATGATGAGTTTTTAGAAGAGTTAACTGGACAAGGAGATATAGTGGCAAAACAATTATTGAATGCTGTAAAGATAAATAAAAGTAATGATTATTTATTATATAATTTTTTCTCTTCAAAGTTTAGAAACTATTTAGAAGGCAACTTAAATGAAGATCAGTTATTTAAATTATGGAAGAATAAAGTTAAAACTCTTAATTAGAAGAACAGTGAGAACTGTTCTTTTTTATCTGCTATTATAAATTAATAAAAAAGGAATAAACTAATATGAAGGGGGCAGATAAAAGATGACTTTACAACAAGATGATCTTATATTTAATTTGGAAGAGATGATTAAAGAAAATCAAATTTTTGGTGATCCATATAAACTAGACGATTTGACTTTTATTCCTATTATAGATACTATAGTAGGGTTTGGAATTGGAAGTAAGGATATGATTGGTGCAGGTGGAGGAGCTTCTTTGAATACAAGAGCAATTATTATTATTAAAGATAATAATGAAGTTTCTTTTATAGATTTAAAAGATAATTCAGACTCGAGAGAACTAAAAGAAAGAATTCCTGAGATTATAGGAAGTCTAGAGAATATTATTTAAAGCTAGACTTTTTAAGAATAATTATAAGAAGAAGGTGATTCAAATTTTTAAATTAAGAGAAGTGTATGGTGTCAAATATTACATTATTGAAGAATTTGAAGATAGCGGTTTGGTAGAACATGGGTTTACAACTAAGTTAGGTGGTGTTAGTAAAGGTGATTATGCTGAGTTGAATCTAGGCTTGCATGTTGATGACAAAAGAGAAGATATTTTAGAGAATAGAAGGTTAATCACTGAGATTTTGGGTTCTAACCATAAAGAATTGGTAGCAGCTAAGCAGATACATAGTGATCAGATCAAAGTTATTGATATTAAAGATAAAGGGAGAGGTGCTTTAGATTATAAAAGTGCTATTGATGGTACAGATGCTTTAATTACTAATCAACCTGGAATCTTACTAACATCTTATTATGCAGATTGTACCCCGATTTTAATTTTAGATCCAGTCAAAAAGGTTATTGGATTATCCCATGCTGGTTGGAAAGGTACAGTGCTAAAGATAGCTCAGAAAACGGTGCTAAAGATGAAGGAGGTATATGGAACAAATCCTCAAAATATTCTAGTAGGAATAGGTCCAGCTATTGGTGCTTGTTGTTATCAAGTTGACTCTAAAGTTATTGATCCATTGAAGAATAATTTTGAGAACTGGGAAGAATTTGTTAGTGAAGAAGGAAAAGAACATTGGAGATTTAATATGCCATTAGCCAATCAAGCTCAGTTAGAAGAAATAGGGGTTAGAGAAGAAAATATAATTCAGAGTGAACTATGTACTTGTTGTAACTCAGATTTATTTTTTTCTTATAGAAATGATAAGGCTAAGACAGGTAGGATGGCTAGCTTGATTAAATTAAAGTAATATTTTATTAATAAAATAATTAAGAGGATGATGATAAGTCATTCTCTTTTTTTAGCTTATTAATTTTAATCAGAATACAGGTTTTTTATAAAAAGCATAGAATGGTTTTAATAAATAGTAAAATTAAATTTAGAGAGAATTTATTTTTTATTGAATATTTTTAGGTGGTGGCTAAGTAAATGGATCAAGCTATTTTTAAGATTAACAATTTATATTGTAGTGATTTTGAGGGGCATAGTATTAGTAATATAAATTTAGATCTATATTCAGGTGAGGTTCATGGTCTAGTTATAGAGAATAGTTCAGCAAGTGAGTTGTTTATTAAGTCAATAGCTACTTATCTTAAAGGAGATTCCTTATCAGCTAGTTTTGGACAGTCCTCTTTAAAGAAGCTAATAGGAAGTTTAGAATTTAAATCTGAATTAATAGATAGAGTTGTGGATCATAAATTATCTGAAATAGATTTTCTATTAAAGAAATCTCCTCTTGTAAGCTCTTTTTCTGTAGCAGAAAATCTTTTTGGATTAGAATACCCAACTAAAAAATATTTTAATTTTATTAATTGGAAGAAAGTTAATAATTTAGCTAAAGAGATTTTAGAACAGTATAATTTTGATTTGGATTATAAAGAAAAAGTCGATAACTTATCTACAGAAGAGAAGAAGTTAGTAGCAATTGTTAAGGTGTTTTTAAATAAACCTGAAGTGATTATTATGAATGAAGCTACAGATAAATTAAGTGCTAAATCTACTTCTAAAATCTATGGATTGATAAGTAGTTATAAAAAAGATGGAGGTAGTATTATTTATATCACCCAAAGATGGGAAGAAGCTTTAAGAGTTTCTGATCGAATCTCTATTATCGCTAATGGTCAATTTAAAGGAACTTTAGCTGCGGATGAGGCTAAAAAATGTCCAAAGAAATTATTTAGTTTGCTAGTAGATTATAATTACAGAGAGATTCAATCTAGTTGTAGTGATGAACGAGAAATTTTAGATGCTGTTTTTAAAGCAACTGAATTCTTAACTTCTGAATATGAATTAAGAGATGTATTAATATTATTAGCTAAAGAAGTAAGTAAGGTTATGAATGCTGATGGTTGTATTATTAATTTGATTGATGAAAGCACTAATGCATTAATAGATAACTTTGAGTTTAAGAGAAAAAAATATTTAGAGGCCAGTTTAACCAGAAAGTCAATCTTAAATATTTCAAAAGAAGATAATATTTATTATTCCAATGCTCGAGAAAAGGATTTTGATTCTTTATTTAAAAAAAATAATAAAGTAAAGACAATTATATGTATTCCGTTGTTAATTAGATCACATGTATCAGGAATTATCCAAATTTTTTATGAAGACTTTTATTTGCATTCTGAGGATGAATCTAAATATTTATCAACCTTTGCTCGGCAAGCTGCATTGGCTATTGAGGATACTAGACTGATGGGAAGGTCTGCACTATTACAAGAAAGTCACCATCGAATTAAAAATAACTTGCAAGCAATAGTAAATTTAGTATCTTTACAAAAGAACTTTATTGCTGAAAACTCTAAAAAATCTGTTGATGATATTCTAGATAATATTATTTTAAGAATTAAAAGTATAGCTGTGGTACATGATATTCTATCTAAAGATAAATTTGGTAGAAGTATTACTAATCTTAAAACTTTAATAAAAATTATTGTTAGATTTGTTAACTTGGATCAAAAGGTTAAAGTTAAATTAGATTTAGAAGATATATTTATTGCTTATAATAAGGCATCATCGATTGCTTTAATAGTCAATGAATTAGTAAGCAACTGTTTAAAACATGCTTTTACTGATAAATCAGTTGCAAAGATTAAAATTAGATGTAAGCGTCTTGAGGATGTTGTTCTGTTGGTTATTAAAGATAATGGAGTTGGATTAGATGGAGATTTTAAGTTAGAGAATACGGAGAGTTTAGGGTTATCTATTGTTCATTCTATTATTAGTAATGAATTTAATGGTAGAGTGAATTTTTCTAACTTAAAAGAAGGTACTGAGGTAAGAATAAAGCTGCCAATAGAAAGTATTTCATTAGGTAGTTAAAGTGACATTAGTTATTAGGAGGAGATTTTATGGATAAGCCATTGAAGATATTAATAGCTGAAGATGAATATTTGTGTTTGATGGGGCTTAAGGCTAATTTAAAAAAATTGGGATATGAAATTATTGGTGAAGCAAGCGATGGTAAAGAAGCAGTAAAGTTAGCATTAGATCTAGAACCAGATTTGATAATTATTGATATTAATATGCCTTCTTTAGATGGAATTGAGGCAATTAAGAGGATAAATAGCATAAGACTTATTCCGAGTATAATAGTTAGTGGCTATCATGATCAAGAGCTAATAGAAAAAGCCAGTGTCGAAAGTGTTTTTGGCTATTTAGTTAAACCTGTTGATGCTAAAGACCTAAATGCAGCTATAAAAGTTGCTATATCTAGATATAATGAAATTAAGGACTTAGAAGATGAATTAAAGGATACAAAAACCTCTTTAAAGAACCGTAAATATATAGAAAGGGCAAAGGGTATTTTGATGGATAGAAAGAATTTAAAAGAAGCAGAAGCGATGAAAGAATTACAGAAAATGAGTAGAAATAATAATAAGAAAATGATAGTTATAGCGAAAGAAATAATTAAAGCAAATCAGATTTTAGGCTAATATAATAGATTTAATACTTATTCTATATAATTATTAGCAGGTAGTTAATAAAATCAAGTTAAGGAAAATTAAGATATAAAGAGTATGATGGAGTTATAAATATATAGTCTTCTATTATTGTTTTTGATTGAATGTGAGTGAATTTGATTATTTGTTAAATTGGATATATAATTAAATTGTAGAATAAAGCAGTTATAATTTTTCTTTGTACTTATGGTTGGTACAAAAAAATTACTCTAAATGAGAATAATAAAAAATAAATAGATTAATCTATACTTATGGTTGGTATAGATTACAGGGGTTATGGGTGCTCCGTATATGAACATGCTATATTTTTAGTTATGCATGCATATATGGGGCACCTATTTTTTCTTTGAGTATTTTTAATAAGGTGGAGTTTATAATCTGAGAATTATAAATGATTATATAAGGAATTATAATTACAAACAATCACAAATAATCATATATGCTTAGATAACTTTAGTTGAGAAAGATAAATAATAATGAAGATAATTTTTTATGATCTATGAAGAGGTATTTAGGCCAAGTGAAAATTTAATATTTTGGGTATAACTCTTATAATAAGCTATTACTATAACAGCCCAGATATAGCAGAATAAATATCAATTTTTTTGCTGTGTATGGGCTGTATTATTATAAAATGATTATAGTTAATTAGGGCCAATAAGTTTAATAATTTTATAAGGGCTCTTATTATATATGGGGCTTTATGCCCCATTTAAATAAATCAAGCTGAAAGGGGGAGATAAGAAATTATCTTATAGTATTAGTCAGATTAATTAGAATCAATAAGCTTAATTATTTTATAAGGATTCTTATTATATAGATTTATCTTTTTAGCTAGTATAATAATTAGTTTAGTAAATTAAAAGAAGAAAAAGGGGTGGATTTAAGTGTTTAAAATCAAAAAGATTATGGCTGTAGTATTATTAGTAACTATGGTATTGGCTTTGTCAGCATGTGGTGGTAAAAAAGTAGAAAATGAAACTGTAACAACTACTAATGCTCATGAAGGAATTAAAGTTGGAATTACATTTATGACTACTGATAACCCATTTTTTAAAGCTATGGAGAATTCCGTTAAAAAAGAGGTAGAAGACAATTTAAATGGTACTCTTCTTGTTTCAAATGGTCAACATGATGCTGCAAAACAGTTGGCTGATGTTGAAGATATGATAGTCCAAGGTATTGAATTGCTATTATTAAATCCTGTTGATTATGAAGCATCTGAAAGTATTGTTGCTGCTGCTAAGGAAGTTGGAATTCCAGTTGTATGTGTTGATGGTGACTCTATAGGTGATCGTGATATATTTATTGCATCTAATAATTACAAAGCGGGTGTAATTAATGCAGAGTATGTTAATGAACGCTTAAATGGAAAAGGAAAAGTTGTTGTTATCAATGGTAACCCGGTTTCTGCTGTTAGAAATAGATATAATGGATTTATGGAAACTATAAAAAAATATCCAGATATTAAGGTTGTTGCTGAGCAGAATGGTGATGGTACAAAGGCTAAATCAATGGAGGTTATGGAAAATATCTTACAAGCTCACCCACAAATTGATGCTGTATTTGCTATAAATGATCCAAGTGCTTTGGGTGTAGTAGCTGCTGCTCAATCAGCTGGTCGTGCAGATGAGTTCTTTGTGATGGGTGTAGATGGTGCTCCAAATGCAGTTGAAGTAATTGCTAATAATGAAACTGGAATGGGTATGGCTGCAACTGCTGCTCAAGAGCCTGCAAAAATTGGAAAATTAGGTATTGAGTACGGATTGATGTTACTAGATGGTAAGGAAGTTCCTGATGAATTACCTGTACCAGTAAAATTAATCACCCATGAGAATGCTGCTGATTTCAGCTGGTAAGATATTCATAGAGTAAGGGTTAGATTTGACCCTTGCTCTGATTATCTGAATTATTAGATTTAAACTCTAATAGAGGGGTGCCTATTTATGAATAACATTTTAGAAATGAAGAATATAAATAAGTCTTTCTTTGGTGTTCAAGCATTAAAAGATGTTAGTCTTCAAATCCATAAAGGAGAAGTACATTGTTTGATTGGAGAGAATGGAGCGGGGAAATCTACCTTGATGAAGATTCTCTCAGGAGCTTATCAAAGAGATTCAGGGGAGATATTCTTTAATGGGAAAAAATTAGATACTAGTAGTACCTTGCAGGTACAAAAAGAAGGGATTAGTATTATCTACCAAGAGTTTAATTTAGCTTCGGTATTAACTGTAGCTGAAAACATATTTATGGGTAGAGAGCCGCTTAATAAATTAGGAATGATTGATAAAGACAAGATGTATGAAGATACCCAAAAAATATTGGATAAGTTAGGAGTAGAGGTTAGCCCTAGAGCTATGGTCAATAGCTTGAGTGTAGCTGAACAACAATTTGTTGAAATTGCTAAAGCATTATCTTTTGGAGCAAAATTGATTGTAATGGATGAACCTTCAGCAACCTTAACACCTAAAGAACTAGCACGTTTATTTGCTGTGATTTGTGATCTCAAAAATAAAGGAGTGTCTATTATATACATTTCTCATCATCTAGATGAATTAATTGAGATAGGAGATAGAGTAAGTGTTTTGCGCGATGGGGAACATGTAGCTACTGATGATGTAGATAATATTGATAAAGATCAAATCATCCGTTGGATGGTTGGAAGAGATTTGACTAATAGTTATCCTGAACGGACAGTAACGACCGGTGAAGTAGTATTAAAGATTAGAAATCTTTCTAGTGAAGGGGTTTTAAATAATATTAATTTCTCTTTACACAAAGGTGAAATTTTAGGAATTGCTGGTTTAGTAGGGGCTGGTAGAACAGAATTAGTTAGAGCTTTGTATGGTGCTGACCCTAAGGATACTGGAGAAGTTTATCTTAATGATCAATTAATTAATGTTGAATCACCTAAGGATAGTATTGAGCATGGAATTGGTTTATTACCAGAGGATAGAAAACAGCAGGGGGTTGTTTTAGGCCAATCAATCAAAAACAATATAACGTTGGCTAAAATAGATAAGGTTACTAAAAAGTTACTGATTGATAATGGAAAAGAAAGAGAAGAAGTGCAAAGATATATTGATGATTTAGGGGTTAAAACTCCTTCTCAAGAGATGTTAGCTAGAAATTTAAGTGGTGGCAATCAGCAAAAAGTTGTATTAGCTAAGTGGATGTTTACTGATTCAAATATACTAATCTTTGATGAACCAACGAGAGGGATTGATGTTGGGGCTAAGTATGAAATTTATGAATTAATGAATAGATTAACTGAGCAAGGTAAATCAATTATTATGATCTCTTCTGAGCTTCCAGAGATTATTGGAATGAGTGATAGAGTCTTAGTAATGCATAAGGGTAGAATTAGTAGTATTTATGAGAATAAGGATTTAAATCAAGAAAAAATTATGAAGAGTGCTGCAGGGGAGGTAAGTTAATATGGATTTGAATTTGAGCCAGAAATTAACTTCAGGTAAGAAGAATGTTTTCTTGAAAAAAATTAACAATAGTTATTATAAACCAGAGATTTATGCAGTAATTGGTCTAGTTTTATTATCTATTGCCTTATCTATAGCTAGTCCTTATTTTTTTACTTCTAGAAATATGATCAATTTAGCACGCCAAGTTTCTCTTAATGCTATTATTGCTACTGGTATGACTTTCGTAATTTTGACTGGTGGAATTGATCTATCAGTTGGCTCTATTGTAGCTTTTACAGGTACATTAATTGCAGGATTTATTGTTAATACTGGAATGTCACCCATCTTAGCAACTATTTTAGGTTTAGCTTTAGGAACATCTTTTGGTATTTTTAATGGACTAGTAATTTCTAATACTAAGATACCACCAATTATTGTAACCTTAGGTACGATGTCTATGGCTAGAGGTGCTGCTTTATTATATACTGGAGGTAGTCCAATTGCTGGATTGTCAGCTGGATTTAAGTTTATAGGTAGAGGCTATCTAGGAGGGATTCCAGTCCCAGTTTGGATTATGATTGCTGTTTTAGTTGTAGCTAGTATTATATTAAATAAAACTAGATTTGGGCGTCATGTATGTGCTCTTGGCGATAATGAGGAGACAGTTAGACTTTCAGGAATTAGTGTTAAAGCAATTAAAATGAAAATTTATATGATTACAGGTTTCATGTCTGCTCTTGCTGGTTTGATTTTAGCTGCCCGTTTAGGATCTGGTCAACCATTAGCAGGAGAAGGCTGGGAATTAGATGCTATTGCTGCTACAGTAGTTGGAGGTACTAGTATTATGGGAGGTAGAGGTACAATCATTGGTACATTAATTGGTGCCTTTATTATTGGTATGATCAATAATGGTTTGAATTTAATGAATGTCTCTCCATATTTGCAATTAGTAGTAAAGGGAGCAGTTATAGTAGGTGCTGTATTTGTTAGATCTGGAGTTGTAAAAAGAAAATAATTTTTTTAATTAAGTGGAAAGTTATTTGCCTTTCTATACTACTAAGTTGAAATTGATTTATCTAGTAAAAAATTTAATTATATGATAAATTTTATTATAAAAACAGTCTGTCAATTATCTACAGGCTGTTTTTATGAGTGGCTTTAAATTTATAATTAATTTTAATTGACATAAGGCTACTAAATTTATATTTTAAACAAAAAACAATAAAAAGAAGGCGTAAATTTATTTTATATTATTATTTAAATTATTAAAATTATAGCTGAATTTGACAAAATTTAATCTAGTCTATATAATTATTCCCAAAACAGATAGGGTTTTTTATTATGGGAATTTTAATATTTTCAACTTGTCACTTGTTATTGCTTACATATCATTGGATTTATTGAATACCACTACTAATAGGTGGATAGAATATAAAAATAATAGAAAAAGAGGTGTATTTAATGAAAGGCATCATAACTTTAGGAGAGGCGTTAATTGACTTTATACCTTTAGATGAGGAGAATATCAATTTTAAGAAGAACCCAGGGGGGGCTCCTGCTAACGTAGCAGTAGGTCTTAGTAGATTAGGAGCAAAATCTAGTTTTGTAGGTAAAGTAGGTGATGATGTATTAGGTATCTTTTTAAAAGAAACCTTAGAAGAAAAAGGTGTTAATACAGAATCGATGGTTTTAACTGATGAAGCTAGAACAGGGTTAGTGTTTGTTACTTTAGATGAAAGTGGAGAGCGTAGCTTTAGTTTTTATATTGATCCTAGTGCTGATACTTTTTTAAGCAAAGAAGATATAAATGAGGATATCTTTAAAGAGAATAAGATTCTACATTTTGGTTCTATCTCTTTAATTCATGAACCTGCTAGAACTGCGACTAAGTATGCTGTCAAAAAAGCACAAGAGAATGGAATGTTAATCTCTTATGATCCCAATTTGAGATTGAATCTTTGGTCTAATGAAGCTGTAGCAAAAGAAGGTATTATCTCTATGCTATCTGAGGCAGATATTCTTAAAATTTCTGATGAAGAATTAGAATTCATTACTGGAGAAGATAATGTAGAGTCTGGAGTTGAGATATTAAAAGCAGAGTATGATATTCCTTTAATCTATGTGACTTTTGGTAGCAAAGGATCTTATTATTATTATAAAGATCAATTAGAATTTGTAGAAACTATGAAGGTAGAAACAGTAGATACTACAGGAGCAGGAGATGCTTTTGTATCAGGTATTTTATATAATTTAAATAAGACTGAGAAGAGTATAGAAGAATTTGACAATGGCTTTTTAAACTATACTTCTAAATTTGCTAGCATTTCAGGAGCATTAGCAGCTTCTCAAAAGGGAGCTATGTCAGCACTACCTACTTTAGAGGAAGTTGAAAAGATATTGAAATAATTTTTTCTTTAAAGGTATTGACCTATAAATTAATATATTGTATAATATTTATAAGAAGTTTTGGGAACGTTCCCAAAAGCAAAGGAAGGGTTTATTAATATGGCTATTACAATTAAAGAGATAGCTAAATTATCTGGTGTTTCTAAATCTACAGTTTCAAGGGTAATTAATAATGCTGAAAGTGTTAGTGATAAAGCTAGGTCTAAAGTTCAGAAGGTTATAGAGGAGACAGGTTATATTCCCAATTCTATAGCAAAGGATTTAAAGAAAAATAGCACTGATAGTATTGGCATTATAATACCTAGGATTAACACAAATACTATCTCTTCAGCAGTAGAAGGAATAAGTAATATTATGTATGATAATGGTTATAGTCTTTTGCTGACCAATACTAGATTAGACATTAAAGAAGAGATTAAATATTTAGAGTTATTAAAAGAGAAGAGGGTAAGTGGAATCTTATTCTTTGCTACTGAGGTTACTCAAAAGCATATTGAAACTTTAAATAAAATTAATCTGCCAATTGTAGTTTTAGGTCAAGATATCAGTGATATGGTTAATTTTCCATCAGTTATCCATGATGATTTTAATTCAGCCAAAGATATAGTTGAGTATTTAATCGGATATGGGCACCAAAGAATTGCTTATATTGGTGTGCATGAAAAGGATGTTGCTGTGGGACAATTGAGAAAAAAAGGCTATGAAGAGGCATTAAAGAATAATGATCTTGAGCTTAAAGAGGAGTATATTTATACAAAAAGTGATTTTTCTATTAGCTCAGGTTACGAAGGTATGAAAAAGATAGTCAAAAATTCTAAAGAATTACCGACAGCTGTATTTGCAGTAACAGATAGTTTGGCTATTGGAGCTATAAAATATCTCAAAGATAGTGGATATAAAGTTCCAGAAGATATATCTGTAGTAGGTATTGGTAATTCTGATATAAGTTCTTGGATGACTCCAGAGTTGACTACAGTTGATTATGATCATCTTAAGTCTGGAGAAGAGGCATCTGAACTTTTATTAAAGTACATTAATGGAGATGAGTTTGAAGACAAATTAATCATGGATTATCATATAGTAGAAAGAAATAGTGTGAAAAAAATATAGGTATATAAACTATACTTATATTTTTTAAGGATTTTGGGAACGTTCCCAAAAAAGTTTTATAAGATGTTTTGATACTTTAGAACGTTTCCAAAATTATAAATTTAGATAAGGTTATAACTTATATAAGTTTATTTTTGCAATTGTTTGAATGCTTTCATTAAAAAGAGGAGATAATAAGAGAAAAATTTTATAAGTTATAGTAAAATCATATAAGTTCATAATGAGATATAAGTTTATAAGCTCCTCTCTATTATACTAAGTTAATATTTCAATAAATCATTAACTAAGGAGGAGATAAAATGAATTATAGTGAAGTTGCAAAACAGATTTTAGAAGCTATTGGTGGGGAAGAGAATATTGATAGTGCAGCACATTGTGCTACAAGATTGCGTTTAGTGTTAAAGGATAATGATAAGGCAGATAAAAGCAAAGTGGAGGATATTAAAGCAGTAAAAGGAGCTTTTATTAATTCGGGACAGTTCCAGATTATAATCGGGCAAGGAACAGTTAATAAGGTCTATGCAGAGTTGACTAAAGAAACAGGAGTTTCTGAAGTGAGTACTAGCGAAGCTAAGAAAGAAGCTATGAAGAATTTGAATCCATTACAGCGTTTTGCTAGAATGTTATCAAATATCTTTGTTCCTATTATACCTGCAATTGTAGCTAGTGGATTGTTAATGGGACTATTAGGTATGGCAAGTAGGTTTAATTGGGTTGATCCTAGTAGTTCACTATTCACCCTATTAAATATGTTCTCTAATGCAGCCTTTATCTTTCTACCAGTTATTATTGCTTTCAGTGCTGCTAAAGAATTTGGAGCCAATCCTTATTTGGCAGCAGCTTTAGGTGGTATTTTAATTCACCCTGCATTACAGAATGCTTGGACAATGGGTGAGGGGATAGAAAAGACTTTAGATTTGTTTGGTATGCAAATAGGAATGGTAGGTTACCAAGGTACAGTATTACCTATTTTACTGGCTGTATGGGTAATGGGATATATTGAAAGAGGTTTGAGAAAAGTTGTACCAAATGCTTTAGATATCATTCTAACACCATTTATAACTATTTTAGTTACAGGGTTTGTATCTTTAATTGCAATTGGTCCTCTTATGAGATTAGTAGGAGATGGAATTTCATCAGCTATCTTATTTACCTATGATACTGCTGGTATCTTAGCTGGTCTAATCTTTGGTGGTTTATACTCATCTATAGTAATTACTGGTATGCATCATAGTTTCCATGCAATTGAAGCAGGCTTGTTATCTAAATACGGAGTTAACTTCTTATTACCAATCTGGTCAATGGCTAATGTTGCCCAAGGTGGTGCTGCTTTAGCGGTATATTTCAAAACTAAGAATACAAAGATGAAAGCAATTGCTTTACCAGCAGCTACTTCTTGTTTATTAGGAATTACAGAAGCTGCAATCTTTGGTGTTAACTTAAGATTAGTTAAGCCTTTCATTGCTGCGGCAATCGGTGGTGCTTTAGGTGGTGCTTATCTTGTATTAACCAAGGTTGGAATGGTTGGCTTAGGAGTAACAGGTATTCCAGGAGCTACTATTGTAGAAGCTGGTTCCTTAGTTAACTATATAATCGGGTTCTTAATTGCCTTTGGTGGTGCTTTTGCAGCAACTTGGATTATAGGATTTAAAGAAGATAAATAATGTAATATAAAGAAGGGGGGGAACCCTCTTCTTTATAATTTTACTTTAAAATTTAATTTCTTATTTTAATAATTTGAATTTGAAGATGGGATTAAGTGCATTTTCTTAATTTTAACTTTAAGCTCAAATGATGATAAGGGTTAATTTGGGAATGAGATTTATAATATTTTTATTTTTCCAAATAACTAACCAACTAATTCCTAACTTATAAAGAGGTGAAATTATGAGTAAAGAGAAAAAAGAAAGACTATTAATTAAAGCCAATAAAGCTATTAAAGAGAATAGAGATAAAGTAGAAAATGATTATTATAGATTAAGGTATCATGTAATGGCACCAGTCGGATGGTTGAATGATCCAAATGGATTTATTCAATTTAATGGGGAATATCACTTGTGTCATCAGTTTAACCCAGTATATCCAGAAGACAAATTAATTTATTGGGGGCATTATAAGAGTAAAGATCTTGTGCATTGGGAAGAACTACCCATAGCTTTAACTCCAAGTGAATGGTATGAAACCCATGGCTGTTACTCAGGGAGCGCCTTTGATAATGATGGGGTATTGACATTAATGTATACTGGTAATGTAAAAGATGAAGAAGGAAATAGAGAGACTTATCAGTGCTTAGCTATAACAGAGGATGGAATAAATTTTGAAAAATTAGGTCCAGTGATTGAAAATCAACCTCAGGGATATACAAGGCATTTTAGAGATCCTAAGGTTTGGAAGAAAGATGGAGTCTGGTATATGGTTATTGGTACTCAGACTGTTGACTTAGCAGGAAGGGTTTTGTTATATAAGTCAAATAATTTAAAACAGTGGCAGCTAGTAGGAGAAGTAGTTGGAAGCCAGCTTGGTGATTTTGGTTATATGTGGGAATGTCCAGATCTATTTGAGTTAGGTGATAAAGATGTTTTGCTTTTTTTACCACAAGGGGTAGAAGCTAAGGATCACCTTTATAATAATATCTACCAAGCAGGATATGTAGTAGGTGAATTGGATTATGAGACTGGAATAATGGAACATGGTGATTTTAAAGAGTTAGATCGGGGCTTTGATTTTTATGCTGCTCAAACTACTATTGATGATAAAGGAAGAAGAATTATGATTGCTTGGATGGGATTACCTGAAGAGGATGAGAATTATGCAGAGAGAGAAAATGCTTGGATTCATTGTATGACCATTCCACGTGTTTTGGAGTTAGGCGAAGATAAGCAATTAATTCAAAAGCCTATTCAAGAGTTAAAAACTTTAAGAGAGAATTATAGAGCTTATAGTAATATATTGATTAATAATCAAGAAATAGAGTTAGAAGGAATATCAGGTGATGTAGTTGAATTGATCGCTGAATTTGAAATTGAAGATATAGAAGAATTTGGTATCAAAGTTAGATGTTCAGCAGAGAATAACGAGGAGACATTAATCAGTTATAATCCTGCAGATAATAAAATATCCCTAGATAGAGATAAATCGGGAGCTGGAGGTAAGGGGATTCGTCAATGTTATCTAGAAGATAATAATAATCTTAAATTACATCTGTTTTTAGATAGATCTTCTTTAGAGTTATTTGTGAATGATGGTAGAGAGGTATTTTCAAGTAGAATCTACCCAAGGAAAGATAGTAGGTCAATTAAATTTTTTGCTATAGGTGGTTCTGTTAATTTGAGAAGGATTGAAAAATGGGATTTAAAGAATAAATAAAGGTTATTTTTATAATAAATTAATTAGTTAAGCAAGGTTTATATTATATCTATTAATTGAATAGATTAAAAAAAATAAAGTAAGAGAATATTCTCTTACTTTATTTTTTTATTTTAATAGTTTCTTTTCCGCTAGTAATTGGTTAAACAAACTTTTGAAATTTTCATTACAGGATAATATTCTTTGTGAATTTTTTATTTCTTCTTTAACAATGTTCTTGCTTTCTTTTAAATAAAAGGAATTATAAGCGTAACCATTATCTCCGTATTTTTCTTTTAAATGGCTATATATTTCTTTATATCTTTGATCAAGGGATAGTTCTGGATTATAACTTATGGTATAGTTCCAACATCTTATAATCATTTCTTTAATTTCTAATCCATCTATTCTATCTGCATCTGCTATTATCTTTCCATAAATTGATTTAGGAGTACCTTGCAATGAAGCTCGGTGATCATGGCAAGCTTGAGCAATTATTTTGATTTTTTCTATACTAAAAAACTCCTTCAATGTGGTATCTTGTTCAGTAAGTATTTTTGAATATTTATGGTGATATTCTCTACTTTTCTTTTTATTGTGAGGGAAGAAGCCTAAACCAATATCATGATAAGCTGCAATAGTATAAGCTATGTCTAAATTCTTTGATAAAATTTGCGCTAGCTCTAAAGATGCTTTAATGACTTTATCTACATGATTGATATTATGTGCTTTATCAAATTTATGATATAAGCTTATTATATTTTCTTCGATATATCTCTTCAATTGTGGGCTAATTAATTTTAATAACTTATTATTAAAATCCATAAATTCACCTCTTTTAGATCATTTTTATATGTTATTTTATCACTTTCATTTAATATATCAAGTTTTTTTATTAATTTAGATCTGTTTATTATAATAAATAGATTTAGATTAAATAATTGTAAATATTTTATTTATTATTTGCAGGAATTTTATATTTTTCATCTAAAGTATAATTATAGCATTACAGAAGTGATTAATTTGTAGATAATTTTAATACAAGGGGGAAGTTTAAATTGAGAAAGATAAATATGATAATATTAATATTATTAGTATCTGTTTTATTATTAATGACTACTAATTCTTTGGCTTTAGCTCAAAAAAGTGATGAGCTTTATTCAGTAACCTTTAAAGTAACAGTCCCTAAAAATACACCTTTGGAGGATAATATATATGTTGTGGGTGATTTTAATGAATGGCCTGATAAAGGTGGTATGAAGTTAACTCGAAATGAAGATTATACTTATAGCTTTACTTTGACTAAAGCAGCTAATACTATAATTCAATACAAGTTTACTAGAGGAGATTGGTCTAAGGTAGAAGAGAAGAAGAATGGTAAAGATATTCATAATAGAGTTTATACTTTCAAAGAAGATAATCAAGTTGTAGAACTTAAAATAGGTAGATGGACTGATCTTGGAAATAAGTCATCGAAAGGAGTTACTGTAGGTGATAAAGTAAATAGTATATCTACAGTAACTTTTAAGGTAACAGTTCCTAATAATACACCTTTAGAAGATAATATATATGCTGCTGGAACTTTTAATGACTGGCCTGATAAAGGTGGTAGAAAGTTAAATAGAAATGAAGACTATACTTATAGTTTTACCTTGACTAAACCGATTGGGAATATAATTCAGTATAAGCTGACTAGAGGAGATTGGTCTAAGGTAGAAGTGCAGGAGAATGGAACAGATATTTACAACAGAATGTATACTTTTTCAAAAGAAGATCAAACTGTAGAAATCAAAGTAGCTAGATGGGCTGATTTAGGAAGGAAGTCTCCTAAAGTGATGACTATAGGAGATAAGCTAAATAGTACGGTCAGTGGTAATATTAAAGTTGTTAAGAAATTTAATAGTAAAAAGTTAGATAGAAAACCTGATATTCAAATTTATTTACCATCTGACTACAATAAAGGTAATAAAAGATACCCAGTACTTTATATGCAAGATGGTCAAAATCTTTTTGATAATACAATAGCTGATGATTTGGAATGGAAAGCTGATGAGACAGCAGAAAAGCTATTTAAGAAATCTAAAATTGATGGTATTATAATAGTAGGTGTAAATCATGCTGAAAGTAATAGAAGTATAGAGTATTCTCCATGGACAGATGAACCATATATAAACAATGCTATGGGTGATAAATATTTAGAATTTTTAGTTGAGGAGTTAAAGCCTTATATTGATAAAAATTATAGAACCTTATCTGATAGAGAGAATACAGGAATTGCAGGAAGTGAAATGGGAGCATTAATCTCTTTTTATGGGGGGTTAAAATATCAGAATGTTTTCTCTAAAATAGGAGCATTTTCGCCAGCATTTTGGATTGCTAATGGAAGAATTTATGATTCAGTAATGGAAATTGGTAAAGAAGAAGAAATGGATATCTATTTATATACTGGAGGAAAAGAGTTAGGTAAGTCACAACTTGATAGACAAGTTGTTAATAATAATTACTATATGGCAGATTTACTTAAAGAATCAGGTTTTTCTTCAGATGAAGTAAAATTAGTTGTAGATCCAAAAGGAACTCAAGACGAGAAATATTGGTCTAAGTGGTTTGAAAATGGATTGTTATGGCTATATAAAAAGTAAATTATAAAGGGAGTCTATATTAATTTTAAAATGATCTCAACTGCTTATTTAAATAAGCAGTTGAGATCATTTTTTTAAAGGAGGTAGAAGTAGTTTATGAAAAACATATTATTTGTGATTATAAGTTTTGTATTATTAATAACTTATAATCACAAGGCTGATGCAATTAGTATTAATTCAGACGAAAAGATTGTAGATGGTTATGTAGTCAAAGAATATCAAGGAATAAGCAATTTAGAGCTGATTAAAGATTTTGATATACCTCAGTTTAAAGGGGTGAAGAGAGATCTGTTGGTTTATTTACCTGTAGGATATAAAGAATCTAATAAGAGATATCCAGTATTATATATGCATGATGCCCAGAACCTCTTCACAATTGATTCAGCAAATTATGGAGGATGGCAGATAAATAAAACTTTGGAAAGGTTAATAGCAGAAGACCGAACAGAAGGTGTAATAATAGTAGGTGTCTATAATGATGGATCTAATAGGGCTAGTGAGTATTCACCTTGGGAGTATTGGTTGTTTTATAATAAAATTAAAAATCCATTGGGAGAGGAGTATGTAGATTTTATTGTTAATAAATTAAAACCATATATAGATAAGAATTACAGGACATTATCTGACAGAGAAAATACAGGAATTGCCGGAAGTTCTTTAGGCGGACTAATATCTTTTTATGCTGGTTTAAGGTATCAAAATGTTTTTTCCAAGATAGGAGTTTTTTCTCCTTATTTTACTGCTGAAAAAGCTAAGATTAAAGAAGTATATAATTTCTCTAAAAAAGTAGGCAAAAGAGAGAATATGAAAATTTGTTTTTATGTGGGCGGTAAAGAGTTTGGAAGAACAGAATATGATAAAAATTATTTAGAGGCTACTAAAGAAATGTATAATTTACTAAAAGATATAGGTTTTGATGAGAATGAACTAAGATTACTAGTAGATAAAAAAGCAGTTCATAATGAGAGGTATTGGGCTAAGTATTTTCCTGAAATCTTTTTATGGCTGTATGAATAGTAATAAACAAGGATTCTGAATTAATTCAGAATCCTTGTTTATTACTATGTTCAACTTAACTAGTATATCCAATTTCTTATTTCATGTTGATTATTGGGATTATCAAATTGAAAATTAAGCCCATAAGAATATTTTTGATTTGTTATCTTTTTGGACCAGATGATTTTACATGAGATATTGGAGATAGAGATTGGAATGGAACTAACATCTAATAGTAACTCAGTATCTTCAATTCTATTTTCAGCAATAAGTTTAGCACCTGTGGGACTGATATTTTCAATGATTCCATTATACCTAATTGAGTTAATTAAATATTTAGTTTTGATATTAACCTTTATACGGTCATATTTTCTTTTTTCAACATGTAATACTTCTCCATCCAATTCTATAGAGTATGATAGTTCTGACTCTTTCTTCCCTTTAATAGCTATAGGAATATGATAAGATCCGCTGTTACTTCTAAAAATAAAGATTAAATTACCGATTTTGGGTATAGTAACAGCCTCTTTGTTACTATTTTTTAAGAAAAAAGAGACTTCTAAAGAAGTATTTGAGATAAATTTATTTATTTTTACTAAGTAAACAATATTATTAACCTTAATTTCAGTTGTTTTCTTAGCAGATTTATTCTTTATAAAGAAGTTTTTTAAATCAAAATTTTTAATTTTTTTAATCATACTCATAATTTATCAGTCCTATTTTATTAATTAATGGATTTCAATATTAAAGTAATAGAAATTTATTCATATATTAATAAATTATTCATAACTACTAATAAGTCCTTTAGAAAATCGTAAATTTTTTTATGATAATTGTAATATGCTAAGAATAAAGAAATAACAAAATATAAGAAAGCAAAAAAATTAGTAAAGAATAAAAATGGTGTATTAGAAAATCTTAGACTAAATATTGAGACCAATATAAGTAATAAGGGTATGCTTTTTATATTTATACATAATCAGCCCCTCTATAAAAGATTAGATTATGAGTCTTATTAAATTGCTAATATCGTAGTAGCTGTTATATCTATTTGTACAATATTAGTAAATAAGAAGAGTAGTGTAGTTGTATTATTAGTGAATAATTATAAAATGATTTGAATGATAAAAAAAATTATGGTATGATGGTAAAAGATAATTTCAGAGTAGAGAGGAGTAAAGTATAATGATACAGATACAGACATTAGTAACTTTTATAATTTATTTTATCTTTTTAATGGGGATAGGAATTTATTTTTATAAGAAGACGACTAATATTGAAGATTACTTACTTGGTGGTAGAGGTATGGGTAGTTGGGTAACAGCTCTATCTGCTCAAGCAAGTGATATGAGTGGTTGGCTATTAATGGGATTGCCTGGAGCAGTTTATCTAGGAGGGGGCAAGGAATCTTGGATTGCTATTGGTCTTTTCATTGGTACAGTACTTAATTGGAAATTTGTTGCACCTAGACTAAGGGTTTATACAGGAAATACAAACTCTATGACTTTAGCATCCTTTTTTGAGGATAGATTTCAAGATCCAACTGGATTATTAAGAGTTATAACAGCAATTATTACTCTTATATTCTTTACAATTTACTCATCGTCAGGCTTGGTAGCTGCAGGTAAATTATTTGAAGCTATGTTTAGTATAAACTATAGTGTAGCAGTAATTGTAGGTGCAATAGTAATAGTTCTTTATACTTTTTTGGGAGGATTTCTGGCAGTATGTTGGACAGACTTATTCCAAGGTATACTTATGTTTTTAGCGATTACTATAGTGCCTATTTTGGCTTATAATAATGTTGGTGGAATCGATTCTATTAGAGAAGCTATGATATCTAAAAACATATCTATGGGGTTGATTCCTGAAGTTAATTTACCATTACTAGCTATTATCTCTACTATGGCATGGGGATTAGGTTACTTTGGTCAGCCACATATATTAGCTAGATTTATGAGTATTAAATCTATCAAAAAACTACCAGAAGCGATGACTATTGCAATTGTTTGGGTTTTAATCTCTTTGGGAGGTGCAGTTGTAGTAGGGTTAATTTCAATACCTATGTTCCCAAATATCGCAGATAGTGAAAGAGTATTTATTGAGATGATTACACAAATATTTAATCCATGGGTTGGCGGAATACTATTAGCAGCTATTTTATCAGCTATTATGTCTACTATAGATTCACAGCTATTAGTTTCTTCTTCAACTTTGACAGAAGATTTTTATGATAAAGTTATTAAAAAGGATGCTAGTGAAGAGGAACTAATGCATGTGGGAAGAATTTGTGTATTATTAATTTCGGTTGTAGCTTTATTCTTGGCTTTAAATCCAAATAATACAGTATTAGGTTTAGTTTCTTATGCTTGGGGAGGTTTTGGAGCTGCCTTTGGTCCAGTAGTTTTATTTGCTCTATTCTCTAAAAAGACTACTTGGAAGTCTGCTTTAGCAGGAATGATAGTTGGTACTATTGGATTAGTCATCTGGAAGCAAGTTGGTTTAGGTTCAATTATGTATGAGATTGTACCTGGATTTATTGCAAATGTCTTAACAATTTCTATTATTAATATCTTCATAGTAGAAGAAAATGATCAAATTTTAGATGAATTTGATCAAGTAGTAGAAATTGTTCAAAATGGTGATTTGCTTTAAAATATTTTTAATTTTGAAAATTTAGTATCTGAATTAAATAGATATAACCATAATAACTTAAGCACAGACATATGTCTGTGCTTAAGTTATTTGAATACTATAATTATGAAAATGAATGGTAATAGTTTCTTGTTCTTTGTTTAGTAGTAAGAAGGATTTTATTGAGGAAATGGAAAAGTAGTTAATATATATTTCATCTTTTATTATTGTAAAACCTAGATATAGTTTGAATTATTTTTTAAAGTTAAAGATTTTAGAAGGGAGAAACTAAATTTGGTGAATAATAATAGAGTATATTTGATTATATTACTTATAATTTTAGTTTTGATGATTACAAATAATATAGTATTAGCTGATGATTTTATAACTAATAAGCCTACTATTAAAAGGGTACAGTATAATTTATTGATATTGGGGTATGATGTTGCTCTAACATCTAAGCTCGATTCTAAAACTTATGAATCATTAGTAGACTTCCAAAATAAGAATAAGCTAAAAATCACAGGCAAAGTTGATCAAGAGACCTTTTTTAAATTAGAACAACTTGTTAATTTTAAAAGTTATCTAGTAGAAAGTGGTGACACTTTAGAAGGTATAGCAAAAGAATATAATTTAACTTTAGATTTAATAAAAAGAGTAAATGATATGAGTTCTAGCAAATTGAATATAGGAGATGAAATAATTATTCCCCAAAATAATTTAGGGGAATTAGAATCCTATAATTTGAATAAAATAATAAATTATAGGATAAAGCCTACAGACAATTTACATCAGATAGCTAAAAAATTTAAAATTAATATAGAAGTATTGAAGAAAATTAATAATATAAGCTATAAGAATATTACTAAGATTAAGATGCTGAGGATTCCGATTAGAATTACAGAATCTAAATTTAATTCTAATAAATTTACTAAAAATGATATTCTTAATCGCTTAGTTGCTCCTGTAAAGATTAAAGTTTCATCTAAGTTTGGTTATCGAAAACATCCTATTTATAAGAAGAGAATATTACATAAAGGTGTAGATTTAGCAGTTGTTAAGGGAACTAAAGTTAAAGCTATACAGAAGGGGATAATTTTATATGCAGGTTGGATTAGAGGATATGGAAAAACTATAACTATTGATCATGGTAATGGGGTAGTTAGCTTATATGCCCATAATTCTAAGTTATTAGTTTCAAAGGGTGATAAGATATTGGCTGGTGAGGTAATTTCTCTTTCAGGCAATAGTGGAAGAAGTACTGGACCTCATTTGCATTTAGGAATTTACATAAATAATAAAGCAGTAGATCCTTTGCAATATTTAAGATGAGGTTTAATGGGGATAATGCGACACTTTTGCTACTAGCTTTTAGCTGTTCCTACGGGTTCGAAAATCATAAACCCTTCGTGATAAATCTGCTATTAGCTAAGACCTTAAAAGCTAAAGGCTAGTAGCCAGTAGCTAGCAGCTAATAAAATCTCTTTCTATAGAGATATATTTTGATTTTATATCTTGTTAAATATAGTTGATGGAAAGATCCTTTAATTCAAGAAGTTGGAGGTTAATTATGATTAAAATAGGTCATCGGGGTCTGGCAGGAATAGCTCCTGAAAATACAAAGATATCATTTATTAAAGCAATAGAGTATGGACTTGATATGGTAGAATTAGATATCCAATTAACCAAAGATAGAGAGTTGGTAGTATTTCATGATTATAATTTGCAAAGAATTGCTGCTATAGATAGAAGAGTAGAAGATATGACTCTAAAAGAATTAAAAGAGATTGATATTGGTGAGTGCTTTGATATGAAATTTAGTGGTCAGAGGATATTGGACTTGGAAGAAGTGATTAGATTATTACGAGGGAATCTAAAAATTAATATAGAGATTAAAATAAACAGAAAAGAAGCTAGGTTTATAGCTGATAAGTTGATAGCTATATTAGACAGGGAAGATTTTCAGGATCAAGTTATTATATCTTCTTTTGACCATAAAATGATTAAATATATTAAATCGATTATCCCTACTATAAAAGCTGCAATCTTAGTATCTTCTTTAACAATAAAGCCTATAGAATTGATTAATTCTGCAGCTGCTGATGGAATACATCCACACCATTTAGTTATAACTGAAGATTTTGTAAGAGAGATCAAGAAAAAAGGATTTTTTATCAATACCTGGACTGTTAATGATAAACAAGAGTTTAAAAGGTTAAGTGAACTAGGGGTAGATGGTATTATGAGTGATTATCCTTATTTTTTCTAAATTTATAGATGGATAATAGCTAGTTTAGTAAATTAGTTTATCAAGATAAAGAAGGAGTTAAAAATTAAAATATTAGAATTACTATCAGTGTAATCTGCTGATAGTTTTTTTATTTGCAAACCTAGAATTATTATCCCACAATGTAAAATGGTTGACTTTAAGGAAAACTTATGTTAACATATTGACTAAACAGTCAAACTGACCAGTCAGCCAAAAAATAAAAAGGGGTATGATATATGGGGAAAAACTCAAAAAAGGAGAGATTGATTCAAGCAGCAATTAAATTATTTGCTAAACAAGGTTATCATAATACAACTGTTGCTGAGATAGCTGATGAAGCAGGAGTGGCTAAAGGGACAGTTTATTGGTATTTTGATAGTAAAGAGCAGTTGTTTTGGGGGATTATCGTTTCAGGAATTGAATTGCTTAATGAGAAATTAGTAAGAGAGGCTCAAATCCCTAATAAAACTGCTATAAAAAAATTAAAAACCATAATTAGATCACATCTTGATTTTTTCAAAGAGAGTAAGAATATAGTTAAGATGATTCAAGATAGTTCAGTTACTCCTGATAAGCACTTTAATAAGAAGATACACAAGTTACGAAAAGAATCAATTGATAATTTATCTAAAATAATTAAAGAGGGACAAGAAGGTGATGAATTTGTTATAGACATTGAATCAGAAGAGTTGGCTAACTTTATTTTAGGGTCTATTGGAGGGAGTTATAATCCTAGTGTTTATAAGTTAGAAGATGTGGAAGAGACAACAGATTTAATTTTAAAGATTATGTTAAGTGGAATTAAGGCTTAATAGATTAAGGAGGATTGTTATGAAGAGAAGACAAGTTTTTATCTTAGTAATTATTTTATTATTCAGCTTATCTACTATTACTTCTGCTTCTCAGACTATTAATAAAGAAGAAGCAATTAAAATTGCTGTGGAAGAGAATTCAGAATTGAATAAATTAAGAAAAGAGGTTGAAAGAACAGAAGCCCAATTAAAGGAAGCCAAAGGTGCCTTTTATCCTACGCTAGATTTAGGAAGTAACTATACTAGATCTGGTGAAGAACCACAAGTTGGAGCTAGTAAAGATAATTATAGTGTCAGTTTGAATTTAAAGCAACCTTTATTTAAAGCAGGTCAGTTAAGATCTGCCTATGAAATAGCTAAAAATAATTTAAAAATTAGCAAATTACAGTTAGAACAGAAGAAAGAAGAGGTTATTTATCAAGTGTTAGAAGAATATTACAATATTTTAAAGATTAAAGAGACAGTTGATCTTAGAAAGCAACAAGTTGATCAGAATAAAGAGTATGTAAAGGTTGCTGAAGTTAATAAAGAGGTTGGAATTAGTACAAAAAGTGATCTGTTACAGGCTAAGGTTAGTTATAACCAAGCTCAGCAGGAATTATTGATTTCTAAAAATAACTTAGAAACTGCTAAATTAGCCTTAAAAAATACTTTAAATATGAGCGATGATGTTGAACTAAAGATTAGCGATGCTTTAAACTGGCAAAAAGCAGAGTTTAAAATGGAAGATGTTTATGAGTATTCCTTACATAATAAATCTACCTTTAAGCTATTAGATTTACAAGAAGAGAATGCAAAATTAAACTTAAAGAATAAGAAGAATAGTAATATCTATCCTGAGATTAGTTTAAATGCAGGTTATGAAGCTAGTGATGATAAGCTAACTGTTAGTGATGGTGATTGGCAGACTACTTTAAGCTTTAGCTATAATTTGTTTAATGGTGGTCGAGATAAGCAACAAGAAAAGCAGTTAAAGAAAGTGCTAGAAAAGATTAAGATAGATCAACAACAGACCAAAAAGGATATTAGATTATCAATTAAAACTACTTTACTAAATTTAAGAGCAGCAAAAGAGAGAATTAACTTAAATAAATTAAATTTAAAACAGGCTCAAGAGAATTTAAAAAATAATGAATTAAAGTTTAAAGAGGGGATTATTAGTAGTTTAGACTTATTAGATGTTCAAACTACTTATCAACAAATTCAAATTCAGTATTATCAAGCAATTTATGATTATAATCTAGCAGTAGCTGAGTTGAATAAAGTAATAGGCAAGATTACTGAAGAAGCCAAATAACATCTGAGGAGGAAGTATCATGTTAAAAGATTATAAGAAGATGGTTATGATTTTATTAATATTTGGGTTAACAATTACTGTTTTAACAGGGTGTGGATCTAATAAAGGCAAACAAACGTCTGATCAAGAAAAAACTCAACAAGCAGTTGGAATTCCAGTAGAAATTATAACAGCAAAGACTGGTGAGATATCTAATTATATTACAGTTACAGGCACGGCTAAAGCAATTAAGTCGTCAAGTTTAACACCAGAATTACAAAAGAGAGTAACAGAAATTTTAGTTGATGAAGGAGACAAAGTTAAAGTTGCTGATAAGTTAATTCAGTTAGATCAAGCAGATATTAAAGCACAAGTAGCTGAAGCTAAAACAGCTTTTAATTCTGCTCAAGCAGCTTTAGAAGAACTTCTAGCTGGAAGTAGACAAGAAGAGATTGATAAGTTAACTGCTCAAGTAGAACAAGCTAAGGTTAGTTATGAGCAGAAAGAAAGAGACTATAAACGTTATCAAAGGCTATTTGATAAAGAGGCTATCTCTAAACAACAATTAGAGAGTGTTAGAACAGAATATATAAGTGCTAAGAATAATTATAAAGCACTACAAGAGTCTTTAAAGATGGCTCAAGCTGGTCCAACTCAAGAAGCAATCAATACTCAAAAATCTAATGTAGAGCAAGCTCGGGCTCAATTAAATACAGCACAATTAAATTTAGATAAGACTCAAATTAAAGCACCTTTTGCGGGATTAATAGCAAAGGTTGATATTGAAGTTGGTGAAATGGCAGGAGCACAAGCAGTAATTTCCATTTTAGATCTTAGTTCAATCGAAATAAAAACTTATGTTAGTGAAAAAAATATAAATAGTTTAGAGTTGAATCAGTCGGTAGAAGTGGATTTTAATGCTTTAGACCATAAACTAGAAGGTGAAATTGAGAATATAAGTCCAGCATTAAATCAAGAAAAGCTAGGTTTTCCAGTTGAAATCAAAGTTAATAATACTAATAATTTAATCAAAGAAGGGATGTATGCTGAGGTTAAGATTAAAACAGAGCATAGTGCTGGCAAAATAGTTATTCCTAAGCAAGCATTAATTCAGGAGAATGATAAATCTTATGTTTATATAGTTAAGAAGAATAAAGCAGTAAAAAAAGAAGTCAACACAGGATTAACTACAACAGAAAGCATAGAGATTTTATCAGGAATTGAAGCAGGAGATAAAGTGATTACTGTTGGTTCAGAACAAGTAACAGCTGGATATGAAGTGCGAATTGTAGGAGGAGGTGAGCAATAATGAAGCTATCGGATTTTTCAATAGATCGTCCAATAGCTATTACTATGTTTGTTCTCTTAGTTGTATTGATTGGTGGTGTATCCTTTACTAGACTAGGTGTTGATTTTTTGCCAGATTTAGACTTGCCATATGTTGTTGTTCAAACTCAATATAATGGTGCCAGTCCAGAAGAGGTAGAGGATTCCCTGACTGATCCCTTAGAAGAGACTATAGCTACAGTAGAAGGATTGGACAAGATTAGTTCTACAAGTAAAGAAGGTGTCTCTACAATCATCTTGGAGTTTAACTGGGGTGCAGATATAGATAGTGCTAAAAATGATGTTAGAGATAAGGTTGATATGGTGAAAGATGCTCTGCCTGATGGGGCTGATGAACCAATTATTATGCAATTTGACCCGGCCAATAGACCGATTATTAAGATAGCTATGTCTGGTGGTAATTTAACTTATCTAAAACAGCTAGCAGAGGATAAATTCGAAACACAGCTAGAGAAGATATCTGGTGTTGCAGCTGTAGATATTGTTGGAGGTTTAGAGCGAGAGATTCAAATTAAAGTTAATCAAGAGAAGTTAAATGGTTATGGCTTGACCTTAGATGATATATCATCTAGTATTAAAAGTTCTAATTTAAATATGAGTGTTGGTGAAGTAGATGATGGTACTAAAGAACTTTCGTTAAAGGGAGAAGGAGAATTTGAAAGTGTAGATGAGATTAGAGATATTCAGTTAATATCTTCTAGTGGTCAGAAGATAAATCTATCAGATATTGCTGTAGTTGAAGATACTCATGCTGAAATAGAGCAGTATAGTTATTTGAGAGGTAAGCGAAGTATTACTTTAGGAGTAAAGAAACAAAATGATGCCAATACTGTAGAAGTAGCCGATGCAGTTAATAAGCAGATAGAAGAATTAAAGCAGGAAGTTCCTGAGAATATCGAAGTTAAGGTTATTTCAGACACCTCTGAATTCATTAAAGACTCTATTGCCAGTGTGCAACAGAACTTCTTTATGGGGGGAATCTTAGCAGTTATAATTCTATTTCTATTTTTGAAAAATATCAGAACAACAGTAATCATTTCAACTGCGATTCCAACCTCAGTAATTGCCACTTTAGCAATGATGTACTTTGGAGGACTGACTTTAAACAACTTGACCTTAGGTGGATTGAGTTTAGGAATTGGAATGCTATTGGATAACTCGGTAGTAGTATTAGAGAATATTTATCGTCATCATCATGAAGGACTAGGTAGGATTCAGGCAGCTAAAGAAGGAACGGCAGAAGTAGGGATAGCTATCTTTGCTTCTACTATGACTACAGTAATTGTATTCTTACCTATGGTCTTTGTGGAGGGGATTGCTGGTGAAATCTTTACTCCAATGTCAAAGACTATAGCATTTTCACTACTTGCTTCTTTAGTAGTTGCTCTGACCTTTATACCAATGTTATCTTCCAAATTATTGCGAGTTGAGATAGATGAAGAAAAGAATAAACGGGGAATTGTTACTAAAGCATATCAAAAACTTTTGAGAGTGGCTTTAAAATGGCGTTATGTTGTTGCTATATCTTTGATAGTTATTCTAGTCTTGTTTGCTTTTGGACTTAAAAGTAAATTAATCCCTCTACAAGTTGAATTTATGCCTAAGACTGACAGAGGAGTAGTAAACCTTTATTTTGAATTAGCTCAAGGTACTAAGCTAGAGAATACTAATGAGTTCATTAAAGAGATGAAGGATAAGATTGGGGATATTCCAGAGATAGATAGTTTATCTAGTGAAGTTGGATCTAATAGTAATAGCTATGAAGGTGAAATAGAGGTAGATTTGGTAGATTTAGCAGAAAGAGATCGTGGTGTTACTGAGATAGCTGAGATAATTAGAACTAGATTAAAGGATGTGCCTGGAGCTAAAATCAATGTTGTGCCACAGACTTCAGCGATGGGGCGTAAAGGTAAAGGTGGTAGTGCGATTAGTGTTAATGTTCAAGGGCCAGATTTAGACACTTTATTAGCTTTAGCTAAGCAGATAGAAGGAGAAATTCAATCTACAGAAGGAAGCAGAAATATAGCAATTACACCTAAAGCTAGCAAACCAGAGTTGGAGATTATCCCAAAAGAGAGTTTAGCTAAAGAATTAGGAATTACTAAGCGACAATTATTTAATGCTTTAGATACTGCAATCGATGGTGCGGATGTAAGTAAGTATAAAGAGAATGGAAAAGAGTATGATATCCGCTTGAAGTTATTTGATGAAGAGACCAATTCGATTAATAAGTTATTAGACATTAAGATCAATTCTCCAAAAGGGGGATTAGTACCATTATCACAAATAGCTGAGATAAAATATGCAACAGGTCCAAATGCTATAGAAAGAGAAGAGCAAGAACGTAAGTTTACTATCTCTACAGATACTCACAATCGTAGTTTAGGTGCGGTATTAGGAGATATTAAATCTAAACTAAATAAGATAGATCTTCCAGCTGGATATAGTATTAACTATCAAGGTGATGCTGGAGATATGAAAGAATCCTTCCAAGAATTAGGGAAGGCGATGATTATGGCAATCATCTTAGTCTATATGGTAATGGCTGCTCAGTTTGAATCTTTAGTCCATCCATTTATAATCATGTTTACAGTGCCAGTCTCTCTGGTAGGAGCAATCTCTGCGTTGGCAATTACAGGTGTTCCTTTAAGTATTAATGGTTTTATAGGAATAATTATGCTGGCGGGAATTGTTGTTAATAATGGTATCGTATTGGTTGATTATATCAATACTCGCCGTGAACATGAAGAACGAGAAGAAGCTATTTTAAATGCTGGACCGATCAGATTAAGACCAGTTATGATGACTTCATTGACAACGATACTGGCAATGATACCTTTAGCTTTAGGAATTGGAGCAGGTGCTGAGATGCAACAATCGATGGCAATTGTAGTAATTGGAGGATTATCTCTTGCTACAGTTTTGACCTTAGTAATTGTTCCAGTTATTTATGATATCATGGAAGATATTTCTAAATTAGTAATGAACTTTTTAAGAAATCTTCTCCATGGAGATGAAGAAACAGAGATAAAAGCATAATAAAAATAAAAAGTGTTGCTTGGGTTTTTACCCAAGCAACACTTTTTATTTTGTGTTAGCAATATTATATTTAGAAATATTACTTGAAAATTTTTAAGAAAGTTTGTATAATTATAAAAGACAAATGTCCATTTATGACAAACATAAGTAATTAGGAGGAGAGAAGAAATGAAAAGATTAGGCTTATTACCAAAACTAGTTATAGGTATTGTTGTAGGATTGATTTTAGGGAGTCTTTGTTTAAAAGTAGGAGTAGAGTGGCCAATTAGTTTATTTAAAACATTTAATAATATTTTTGGGAGTTTCTTAAGTTATATTATTCCTGTTATTATTATTGCTTTTGTTGCTCCAGGTATTGCTGAACTAGGGAAAAGAGCTAGTAAATTGCTAGGGTTAGCAACAGGTATAGCTTACTTATCGACTATTATTGCTGGAACATTAGCTTTTATTTTAGGTAAAGCTGTACTGCCAGCTTTACTAGATGGAAGTCAAGATTTAAATACAATAGAGAATACAGTAGATGCTTTTTTCACTATCGATATTCCACCAATGATGGGAGTTATGACAGCCCTAGTAACTGCCTTTATGATTGGGCTTGGGATGGCCAATTTAAGTGAAAAGAATCTTTATAATGTAATTAAAGATTTTCAAGGTATAGTGCAAAAAGTAATTAAAGTAGTTATTATTCCATTATTACCTATACATATTGCAGGTATTATTGCTAATATGAGTTATGTGGGTAAAGTAGCTTCTATTATGGCTTCTTTTGGTAAGGTTTACATCTTAATTATTGGTTTACAAACTACTTATGTGATTATTCAATATTTGGTAGCATGTAATATTGCCAAGAAAAACCCTTTCAAAGCAATAAAAAATATGTTGCCAGCTTATTTTACAGCTATAGGAACTCAATCTTCAGCAGCCACTATTCCAGTAACTGTTCGTTCTGTACTAAGTAATGATGTAGAAGAAGATATAGCTGAATTTGTTGTACCGTTAGGTGCTACAATTCACTTAGCAGGAGATACAATTACTTTAACATTAGCTTCAATGGCAGTTATGATGTTAAGTGGTCAAGCAGTAACTTTTGCAGCAATGTTTCCATTCATTCTAATGTTAGGGGTTACGATGGTTGCTGCACCAGGTATTCCAGGTGGAGGAGTAATGGCATCTTTAGGGCTATTAGAAGGAATGCTTGGATTTGGAGGAATGCAAAAGTCTCTGATGATTGCCTTACACTTAGCTCAAGATAGTTTTGGTACTGCATCTAATGTTATGGGAGATGGTGCTATATCAATTATTATGGATAGCTTATCTGAGAATAAGAATATTACTAAGCAAGAAGAGATTAATAATGAAAGTTTATAATTTTATATAAATTTATAAATAAAAAGAGCTTAATCATATGATTAAGCTCTTTTTATTTATAAAGATAAATGCTATTGAGCTTTAGTAGTAAATCTGTTATAATTGATAATTAAATAGCTTAAATCTATATTATAATGGAACATCTAAACATAGGTATAATTATCTTAACAAGACCAATTGATGAAATTAAAACATATTTTTACATATTACTTAATATTATATTAAATAGATAGGTAGAGTAATCCTAAGATGAAATATATCTTAGATAGGTAGAAAACCTTCAAGAAACATTAAATTTAAGATTATTTTTAAATATAAGTAGGAATTATATGATTTGAAAAAGAAATATATAATTATATAAATCCTTTGCTAAATTACTAGAGTTAATTTAACATTAAATTTTATAAAAGTATGGAGTAATAATCTCTAAAAATTTATTGCTTTTAATTGAAGGTAGGGTTACTATGAGAGATTTTGGGAGAATAACCAGTAAGGTTGATCATAAGAAGGTAAAAAGAAATAATTTGAGTGGATTTATTAAATTCTTATTAACAATTATTATTAGTGGATTGTTAATTATTTTTATAATTAATTTTTTAGGTTATCATTCTAGTAAGATAGTAATGACTTCCTATGAAACAATTAAAGATCATATTAAAACTTCAGGGCTTTTGATTAGAAAGGAAAGGGTTACCTTTGCTCCTAAAAGAGGAAAAATTAAACTTTATCAAAACGAAGGGGAAAGAATAAGTACAGGAAACCATATAGCAACTATTCGTAATATTAATGAAGAAGATAACTTATATAATTATTATGCTGGAATAGTTAGCTATAAAATAGATGGTTTAGAAATGACCTTAAGAGAAGAGAATATTGATAAATTAAACTATGACTCTTTTATTAATTTAAAAGGTAAGATTAATCCGATTAACTCAGGAGATAATGTTAATCTTGGTAGACCAATTTTTAAAATCATTGATAATTTTACTTTTTATCTAGCGGTTTTATTACCCCAAAATCAACTATCTAACTATGAAGTTGGAACTACTATAGAGGTATTATTTTCTCAATTAAAAGGAGTTTATTTTAAAGGGAAGATAAGATCTATTATTCCAGATAAACCTCAAAATATTATGGTAATTAAATTTAACAAATTTATTCCTGAATTAGTTGATTTAAGAAGAGTTGATGTTGAAATTATTAGAAAAAGATATCATGGAATAGTGGTTCCGAGTTCTTCTTTGGTAAAAAGAGGTGATAAAGTAGGAGTTATGGTAAATGGTTATACTAAAAAATACTTTAAAGAAATTAAAGTATTAGGAGAAGTAGAAGGAAAAGCAGTTATTAAAGGAATAGGACCTGGAGTTAAAGTAATTCTAAATTAATATTATTGTGATGGGGTGGATAATTATGAAAAAAATTTATATATTAGATACAAATGTTATACTTCATGATCCAAAATCAATATTTTCATTTGAAGATAATAATATAATTATTCCAATGGTTGTGATTGAAGAAGTAGATGATAAGAAGAAAAGGCAGGATTCAGTTGGTAGAAATGCCAGATTATTCTCAAGATATGTAGATGAACTAAGGAAAAAAGGGAAGTTATCTGAAGGAGTAGAGTTAGATAATGGTGGTAAGATTAAAATTGAATTAAACCATCAAGTTCTAGCTCAATTACCTAAAGGTATTGATCCTAACAAACCTGACAATCGAATTTTAGCTACAAGTTTAGGTTTACAAAATGAACAAGATATTCCCGTTATTTTAGTTACTAAAGATATCAATATGAGAATTAAAGCAGATGCACTGGGCATTAAAGCTGAAGATTATGCTACAGATGCAATTGATATTGATGAATTATACTCAGGACTTAAAGATATAAAAGTTCCTGCTGATAAAATCAATAGCTTCTTTTCAAATAAGCGATTGAATCAAGAAGAATTATCTTTAGATGAAAAGCTATATTCTAATCAATTTGTTAATTTAGAGGATAGTTTTGGTGGATCTCAATCTGCTCTATGTAGATATGATAAAAGTAAAAATTATTTAGTCCCATTTATATTTAATTCTAGCGATGTATGGGGGATTGTTCCTAGAAATAGAGAACAGAGATGTGCTTTTGAATTATTGTTAAATGATAATATTAAATTAGTTACTTTAGTGGGGAAAGCAGGTACTGGAAAGACATTATTAGCTTTAGCAGCGGGATTACAAAAAGTTGTAGAAGATAAAGATTATAAAAAGTTGATAGTAACACGTCCTATTGTTCCTATGGGTAATGATTTAGGGTTCTTACCAGGAGATAAAGATGAAAAGTTAGCTCCTTGGATGAGACCTATCTTTGATAATATGGAATTTTTGGTAGGGGGCAAAGATGAGAATACAGCCAGTGCTGTAGCAGATTTAAAGGAAATGGGTTTAATTGAAATGGAAGCAATAACTTATATTAGAGGTAGAAGTATTCCAAATCAATTTATTATAGTTGATGAAGCACAAAACCTAACTCCCCATGAGATTAAGACTATTATTACTCGAGCAGGTGAGAATACAAAGATTGTATTGACTGGAGACCCTTATCAAATTGATCATCCATACCTTGATAGTAATAGCAATGGGTTAACTTATTTAGTTGAGAGATTAAAAGATAAAGAATTAGTTGGTCATATAACTTTATCTAAAGGTGAAAGATCAGAATTGGCTGAAATAGCAGCTAGTTCATTATAATAACTCTTATATCTTAAATGGGTGTATTATTATATCAATTTAGATACTGATTTCTGGTTTTTAGTTTTAAGCAAATATTAAAATGTTTAACTAAAAGCCAGAAATTAATTAATATCTAATAATCGTTAAAAAATAAACTTTGTAATTGGTATATTTATTTAGCTATATTTAATTATTTCTATAATACACCAGATAGGTGTATTTTTTTTGCAGAAAAAGAATAATAAATATATAATTATAGTAGGGAGGTTGATTATGCAAGATATCCAAAGTAGATTACATAAAATAGAAGAGAGAATTGAGAAGGCTGCTAAAAGAGCAGGACGTAATATTTCAGAGATTAAATTATTACCTATCTCTAAATATCATTCTTTGGAGAAGATGAAAGTTATTTTAGATGATGGAATTAATGATTTTGGAGAGAGTAGGGTACAAGAATTAACAGATAAATATGATGAATTTGATTCTGAAGTAAGGTGGCATATGATTGGTCACTTACAAAGAAATAAGGTTAAGTATTTAGCTAGAAGACATAGATGTACCTTGATTCATTCTGTAGATAGTTTAAGGTTAGCTAAGGAGATCAATAAAAGGTCTAAGCAAGAAGATAGGGTAATGAATATTCTTATACAAGTAAATACTGCTGAAGATGATAATAAATTTGGTATTTATTCTAAAGAAGCAATTGAATTGATTAAGAATATATCTAAACTTGAATATGTAAAGATAAAAGGATTAATGACAATTGCTCCATATTCTGATGACCCTGAAGAGGTAAGGCCATATTTTCGCAAATTAAAAGAATTAGCGTTAAAAATAGAAGCTATAGGAATAGAAAATGTGGAGATGGATGAATTATCGATGGGGATGACCAATGATTTAGAGGTGGCAATTGAAGAAGGAGCAACTATTTTAAGGGTTGGATCAGGAATTTTTGGAGAAAGGGAGTATAAATGATGGAGTTTATAGATACTTTATTAAATAAAATTGATCAATTCTTTTCTTTAAGTCCCCAAGAGATAGAGAGAGAGAGTAATAGTTATCAGCAAGATGACATTGAAAGAGATCTAGATTTTAATTCTATTGTTTCTGATTCTGAAAAGAATATGACAATTATTAAGCCTAGTTCTTTTGAAGATACACAGCAGATAGCTGATGAATTAAAAAATAAGCAGTCGGTATTGCTTAACTTAAGTGATGTAGAACATCAACTAGCTACTAGAATTATTGATTTTATAAGTGGAGTGATTTATGCTTTAGATGGAAATGTAGAAAAGGTTAGTGAAGGCATCTTTTTATTTGCACCTGAAACTGTAGAGATAAATTATCAAGCTGATAATAATGGTCTATCTAAAGAAGAGAAGGAGAGTTTATATGCCAAGTAATAAGAAGATAGGATTTATTGGTGCGGGGTCTATGGCAGAAGCTTTGATCAAAGGTATTTTAAATTCTGGGATCTTTCTGCCAAATCAGATGTATATTAGTGATATTAAAGCAGAAAGGTTAGACTTATTAAAGGATAAGTATCAGGTAATAATAGCTAAAGATAATTTTGAATTGCTTAAGAATGTAGATTATATTATTATGGCAGTTAAGCCTAAAGTGATTCCTGTAGTTTTAAAAGAGTTAGAAGAAGATATTGATGAATCTCAAAAAATATTCTCAATAGCAGCAGGGGTTACAACTAAAATGATAAAAGAATATTTATCTTCAAATAATACAGTTGTTAGATTGATGCCAAATACTCCTGCTTTAATTGGTGAAGGAGCTATAGCCTATACCCTAGGAAGCGATTTTGAAGCAGAGGATAAAGAATTAGTAGAAGAGATATTTAGTAGTGTTGGTAATCTAGTTGAGGTAGAAGAAGATTTAATGGATGCTGTAACTGGGTTAAGTGGAAGTGGTCCAGCTTATATCTATTTAATTATTGAGGCCTTAGCTGATGCAGGAGTAAATGTTGGTTTATCCAGAGATAATGCTTTAGAATTAGCTTTACAAACTATAATTGGCTCTGCTAAAATGGTTTTAGAGTTAGAAAAGCATCCTGCTCAATTAAAGGATATGGTAACCTCTCCTGGAGGTACAACAATTACAGGTTTAAAGATATTAGAAGAAAAAGGAGTTCGTTCAGCTTTTTATTCGGCTATAGAAGCGGCTACATTGAAATCTAAAGAATTAAGGGGGGAGGAGTAATAGATGTTAATTTCACTGGTAGATTTAGTTTTTAAGTTCTTTTATTATTTAATTCTTGCTAGGATTATAGCATCATGGGTACGTCCTCCAGCTCATCATGAAGGGATGAGAAAGCTAATGGAGTTTATTTATCGTTTTACAGAACCAATCTTAGGACCAATTCGTGAGTTGTTGCCTTCCTTTGGAGGAATTGATTTTTCACCAATTATTGCCTTTTTAGCTTTACAAATCATTAGAGATGGATTGATTAGACTATTAATTTATTTATTTTAGTAATTAGATATTGATAATTAGTCGATATCGACTAATTATCAACAATTAAGGTACTAGGAGTGATAATAGTGGTTGATAAAGAGAGGTTGCTCTCTCATGTAAATAATGAAGAGGATAGAATAGAGTTATCACAGATTTTAGATAAAGCAGATTTAGCTTTAAACAGGCATCAACCAACCTTTACTAATTTTCTTAACCCTCACCACTTGTATTTAGCTAAAGCAATTTTAGAGCAGATTCCTAATCTGAAGTTTTTGGAATATGGTGGTTATGATAGGGCTGAAAGAAGAAGAATATCCTTAATGCCAGATTATTATCTGCCAGACATAGTTGAAAGTCCTATTGTTTTACTCGATATTAGAGGACAATTTAAATTTCAAAAAGTAAGCCATAGAGATTTCTTGGGGTCAATTTTGGGAACTGGAATTAAAAGAGAGATGGTTGGTGATTTAATTTTATATAAGCAAGGATGTCAAGCTGTTGTTGCTAAAGAGATAAGAGATTATCTATTATTAAACCTTGAGCAAGTCCATAAAATTGGAGTTGAGGTAGTAGAGATGGATTTTGATGCTTTAGAAATTGAGCCTGAAAGAATAAAAGAGATAAATACAACTGTTGCTTCCTTGAGACTTGATTCTATAGCTAGTTCAGGTTTTTCAACCTCAAGGAATAAAATGAGTAAAGAGATAGAACAAGGAAAAGTAAAGGTAAATTGGAAAGTTATTGATAATCCAGCACACTTTGTGCAAACAGATGATATTATATCTATTCGAGGTAGAGGAAGAGTAGAGATTGATGAATTATTAGGTGAATCTAATCGAGGAAGAATCAAAGTAAAATTGAAGCGATATATTTAGGAGGAGATAACTTATGTCTTTTACACCTGCAGATATTTACAATAAAAAATTTAAAAAAACTCTTAGAGGTTATGATACTCAAGAGGTAGATGATTATTTAGATTTAATAGGTGTCTACTATGAAGAGATTATATCAGAGAATGATAAGTTAAGGCTAGAGATACAAGAGTTAAAAAATGAAGTAGAAACTTATGAAGAAAAAGAATATGCTATAGAAGAAAAGATGAATAAAGCAGAAGAAGTAGTTAAAACTAGAGAAATCACAGCAGAAAAAGAGGCAGAATTTATTATCAGAGAGGCTGAACTGAAAGCTAGAGATATAATTCAAAATGCTAAATTGGAATCTAAAAAAATAGTACAAGTTGCTCAAAATAAAGCAGAAGAAAAATATAAGCAGTACAATAAACTATCAAATGTTGAACGTTTGACAAAAATTAGGTTAAAACAGTTCTTAGAAAGTCATTTAGAGATGTTAGAAGATGATAATGTGGATTTACAGGCTATTAAAGAAGAATTAGAATTTGTAGAAGAAGATTAATAGTAGAAGTAAGGGGGGAGATTAGATGGAAAAGCGTATTGGAGTTATTGGTATTGTTATTTCTGATCGCTTAGAAGCTGCTAATAAGGTAAATGATATTTTGGCTGATTATGGGGATATTATTGTTGGAAGAATGGGTTTGCCTTATGATGATCGAGGTTTGAATATTATTTCCTTAATTGTGGATGGAACTAATGATGAGATTGGAGCTCTAGCTGGTAAGGCTGGTAATATAGATGGAGTTAAGGTTAAGTCAATGCTTACTACATAATGTGTTTATTAACTGTTAGCTAGTAGCTAATAGTTACTTTTATATAGAGGAGTGAAGATAATTGAAAATAGGTATTATTGGAGCAATGGATATAGAAATAGAGTTGTTAAAAGAGGAATTAGACTTAAAGGACACTCTTAATAAGGCGAGTATGGAGTTTTATGCAGGAGAGTTGCTTGATAAGGAAGTTGTTTTAGTTCGTAGTGGTATAGGTAAGGTAAATGCTGCTGTTTGTACTCAGATTTTAATTGATGATTTTGCTATTGATCAAATTATCTTTACTGGTGTAGCTGGTGCTGTTGATCCAGTGTTAGATGTTGGTGATATTGTGATCTCTAGTGAGGTAGCACAACATGATATTGATGTTACAGGTTTTGGTAGAGAATATGGCGAAGTTCCTGGCTTGGATAGAGTATTTTTTGAGGCTGAGGAGAAGTTAGTTAATTTAGCTAAAGTTGCAGGAGAGAAGGTCACGGCTAAAGAAGATATCAAAGTTTTGATAGGAAGAGTCTTATCAGGAGATCAATTCATAGCTGATAGAGAAAAGGTAGCCTGGTTAGAAAGTACTTTTGGAGGTTATTGTACTGAAATGGAAGGAGCAGCAGTAGGACAGGTATGTTTTTTGAATTCTAAGCCCTTTGTAATCATTCGTTCAATGTCTGACAAAGCTGATGGAGAAGCTAATATTTCCTTTGATGAATTTGCAAAGATAGCTGCTGATAATTCGTATAAGATAGTAGTAGAAATGTTGAAGAATATATAGATTGATTTTAAATTTTTATCTAAGGTTAGATGTAAATCTAAGGTGAAATGAATAGTATTACTTCTTTTTAGTAGTAAAAAGAGATATGGATTATTATTAAATTCAACTTATCATTATGAATAATATATATTAGTTATATAGATCAAATTTTCACATAAAGTATAAAGTGACTGTTTAGTTTCAGAGTGAGCTTATGCCAAGTCGATTCGGTAGTACCACGATCAACATTGCGTATTAATATAAAAGATCGTGGTTATGCCAAGTCGATTCGGTAGTATCACGATCAACATTGCGTAATTAAAATTGAAGAAGCAGTGTTAGAGCTGCCTAGATATCGGATAAATAGAGCAAATAATGAATCTATCTAAAGAATGTGAATATTCTATCTTAGCTTTATTTGATATTGCCCAAAAGAAATAAGAGTTTATAAAGATATTTCTATAGGGAGACATTTATTGAAAAAATCAAAAATTATTATCTGTTTTTAAGAAATTAATAGATTATCTTTCACACCAATTAATACTAGAATATTTGATATATTGGAGGAATGAATTTTTCATTTCCTTTTATCTTTTGCTACTTAAGGTTAATTAAATAGCTAGGTGTAAATTTTTTTGCTAAAAAACTATTAAACAGTTAGAGAAAGTATTTTTATTTCCTATTATAAAAGACTACTAAGGTAATAGAGAATATATGGTATTAAGCTAAAAATGGATGGAATTCCGTTTAAGAGGAGGGATTGCTAGTAATTAGATTGAGGAGGGGTTTATTTGTTTATGCAAGTTAAAAAAATAGTATTTATATTATTAATAGGAATGTTATTAGCTTGTCTTTATCCAGTAATATCTCAAGCAGCAGATAATTTAAACAATTATACAGAAATAATCCCTAAATTTAATACTAGTATAGCAATAGTTGGCTCGGTAATAATATTATTATTAGGGTTATTTGTTTGGGAACCAGTTCCAATTGGGATTATAGCATTAGCAGTTCCAGTGATTCTTGTAGCTTTAAATCTATGGACCAAGGTATCTAATGAACAAGCATTATCAGGCTTTAGTAATAGCGCAACTGTGACGATAATGGCTATGTTTGTTTTAAGTAGGGGAATTCAAAATAGTGGAGCAGTGCAATTATTAGGTAATAAACTAGAAAGTTTTACAGGAGATAATCAGAAGAAGCAGGTAGGAACAATTACTGCTTTTACAGGATTTATTGCTAGTATTATTAACAATACACCAGTAGTAGCGGCTTTTGTTCCAATGGTGACTAATCTGGGGCGTAGAACAAAAGTATCACCATCAAAGTTATTAATTCCTCTTTCTTATGCCTCGATGTTAGGAGGAACTATAACATTATTAGGTACATCTACTAATATTTTAGCCAGTCAAGTATCTGCTCGACTTATCAATCATCCTTTTGGGATGTTTGAGTTTACTAAATTAGGTATAATAGTATTTGGAGTAGGGTTTATTTATTTAGTTACAGTTGGGTATTATTTAATTCCAGAGAGAATAAAAGTTGAGTCTAAAAGTTTGTTAAAAGATTACAAAATGGAGAAGTTTTTAACGGAAGTAAAAATTGATGATAATTCTCCTTTATTGGGTAAAAGTATAGGTGAAGCCTTCAAAAATTTGGATAAAGATTTAGATGTTATTCAAATGACTCGTGAAGGGGAACAATTTATGGAGCCATTAGATGTAAAGACGATTAGGTCTGGAGATCATTTGGTAATCAGAGCTGCAAAAGAAACATTATTAAAATTTATTGAGAATAAAGGGATAAGTTTATTGCTAGATATTAAAATTAATCAAAATCAACTAGAAGATTCAGTTCAAGGTCAGAAAATTATAGAAGTTGTTATTCCTGATAATTCCTTTATGACAGGTCAAACTATTAATAATGTTAATTTTCTTGAACGTTATGATGCCAGTTTATTGGCTATTAAGCATAATGAAAAGATATCTTACAAAAATTTAAAGAGTTTTCGCCTGAAATCAGGAAATGTATTACTTTTGCTAGTAACAGATGCTACTTTGAAGCGTTTAGATAATAATATGAGTTTTATTATTGAAGATGATGTAGAAAGACCCAATTATAGCCCTTCTAAAATATTTTTAGCACTAGGAATTTTATCATCTGTAATTATTCTAGCTTCAATGAATATTATTTCGATTGCTATTGCTACCTTAGGTGGGGTAATAGCAATGGTTGCTACTAATTTGGTAAAACCTAATGAAGTTTATGAAGCAATAAACTGGGAAGTAGTCTTTTTATTGGCTGGTTTAATTCCATTGGGGGTGGCAATTGAGCAGACTGGTACTGCACAATTTATAGCTAGTCAATTACTACAAGTAACAGGTATCTTTCCGCCGGTTGTAATATTGGGTATCTTCTATTACTTCACAGTTTTATTAACTAATATTATCAGTAATAATGCAACGGCAGTACTTATGATTCCTGTAGCAGTCAATGCAGCTGAGCAAATTGGAGCTAATCCCTTTGCTTTTGTACTAGCAGTAACCTTTGCTGCTAGTGCTGCTTTTTCAAGTCCAATTGGATATCAAACAAATTTAATGATTTATGGTCCAGGAGGATATAGGTTCCGTGATTTTATTCGTGTAGGTGCACCTTTAGAAATAATCTTAGCAATTATAGTTCCTCTTTTTATATCTATATTTTGGGGAATATGATCTGAAAAATTAATATAAAAGAATCTATGTATCTTCAATAAAAACATAAACCTTCCTGATGAGTATTAAAAATATATGATATTTAGTTTAGGTCTTAGGAGAGGTTTTAATAGTATGATTTTAGATGATTTAGCTGAGTAAGTTGACAACATGAGTTTATTGATTTAGTTTTTAGAAACTTAATTATTATTATAATGGGTTGTTTTTAATAATAATAGCTAGAAGGTTATTTTTAATTCTCTATTGACTTAATTTAAGAAATGTATTATAATGTAAGACAAAATGTTATATGATTAAATAGCAATCATAGAGAAGAGTAGATGAAGTAGAAGTTATAGCGAACTAGGGATGGTGTAAGCCTAGGAACAGAAGCTTTATTGAAGATCGTCTCTTAGCTATTCCTTTGAAATTAAAATAGTAGAAGGAATCGGAGCAGACCGTTATTCTGTTTGAGTGAGTATATTATTAGCCAGTAGCTAGCAGCTAAAATTATACTAATTAGGGTGGTACCGCGATTATAATCTCGTCCCTTTCAGGGAGGAGTTTTTTTATTTTTTGAAAGGAATTATAAGTTTTAAAGAGTTTCAATGGTTTAGCCAGTAAAAATAAAAGACTTATTAGCTACTGATTGATATGAATAAAACACGGATAAATTATTATATTACAATGAAAATCTTTTAAAGTATTCGTGTAAACCTATGGATATCCGTGATAAAAAATTATTTTAAATTAGTTTTTGAAATTTTGATTATAGAAGAATGAGTACTAACTAAGTTTATTTTTGCTTTATAATATAGTTTTCGGTGTATAGAAAATAGTTTAATCTTTGAATAATATAAGATATTTAAAGGTTGTCAACTGTACATTGTCAACTGTCAACTATAAAAAGAGGGGTGTAAAGATGAATTATAAGGATACGTTAAATTTACCTAAAACAAAATTTCCTATGCGGGCTAATTTAGCAAAGCGGGAACCAGAATTCCAAAAGTTTTGGGAAGAGAAGGGCATCTATGAGAAAGCATTAAAGAAGAGAGAAGGGGCTAAACAGTTTATTTTACATGATGGTCCCCCTTATGCAAATGGAGATATTCATATCGGTCATGCATTAAATAAAATTTTAAAGGATATTGTTACTAGATATAACCACTTAAAAGGATTTCAAGCTCCTTATGTTCCAGGGTGGGATACTCATGGACTACCAATTGAACATAAGGTGACTAAGGAGTTAGGAGAAAAAAGAAAAGAGTTATCTACTACAGAATTAAGAGATATGTGTAGAGATTATGCATTAAAATATGTAGAAAGACAAAAAGGACAATTCAAGCGATTAGGTGTATGGGGAGATTGGGATAATCCATATATTACCTTAGATCCTCAATATGAGGCAAAGCAGATTGATGTTTTTGGTCAAATGGCATTAAAGGGCTTACTATATCAAGGATTAAAGCCAGTACATTGGTGTACTGATTGCGAAACTGCATTAGCAGAAGCAGAGATTGAATATCAAGATAGTCGAGGGCCTTCTATCTTTGTTAAATTTCCAGTAAAAGAAGGAAAAGTCTTAGGTGGAGAAGAGCTAACAACTGATGACTATGTAGTTATCTGGACTACAACTCCATGGACTATTCCATCTAATATGGCAATTTCAGTTCATCCTGAATTTGATTATGTAATTGTTGAGACTAATAATGGCAGAATTGTAGCAGCTAAAGAGTTATTAGATCAAATGATGGATATTTGTGGAATTAAAGAGTATAGTATAGTAGCTGAATTTAAAGGTGAAGAGTTAGAGGGAGTTACATGTAAGCATCCATTCTATGATAGAGAATCACTATTAATTCTAGGAGACCATGTTACCTTAGAACAAGGTTCTGGTTGTGTACACACTGCTCCAGGTCATGGTCATGATGACTATGTTGTTTGTCAAGAATATGATATTCCAGTATTCGCACCAATGGACAATACAGGAACATTTACTGAAGAAGCAGGGCCAGAATTTGAAGGAATGTATTATGATGATGCTAATATTAAAGTAACAGACTTATTGAAAAAAGATGACTTATTAATGAATTTAAACTTTATTGATCATTCTTATCCACATTGTTGGAGATGTAAGAATCCAGTTATCTTTAGAGCTACAAAACAATGGTTTGCTAGTGTAGAGGATATTAAAGATGAGGCTTTAGAAGCTGTTAAAAATGTTGATTGGTATCCTGAATGGGGAGAAAAGAGAATCTCTAATATGATCGAAAATAGAACTGATTGGTGTATTTCGCGTCAGAGAGTTTGGGGAGTTCCAATTCCAATCTTCTATTGTAAAGATTGTGGGGAGACAATAGTAACAGAAGATACTATTGAAGCAGTAAAAGAGTTATTTGCTGATCAAGGATCAGGTATTTGGTATGAATTAAAGGCTAATGAGATGCTTCCTGAAGGGACAACTTGTGAGTGTGGTTGCAGTGACTTTGAAAAAGAACATGATATTATGGATGTATGGTTTGATTCAGGAGCTAGTCATGCTGCTGTATTAGAAAATTATGATATCTTAGATAGACCTGCAGATCTATATTTAGAAGGTACTGACCAATATCGTGGTTGGTTTAACTCTTCATTACTGACTTCTATTGCAGCTAGAGGAGAAGCTCCATATAAAGCAGTTGTAACTAATGGATTTACCGTTGACAAGAAAGGTAAGAAGATGTCTAAGTCTATTGGTAATGTTGTCTCACCTCATGATATTATCAAGCAATATGGTGCAGATATTTTAAGACTATGGGTTGCATCTTCTAACTTTAAAGAGGATGTTAGAGTTTCTGATAAGATATTAAAAGAGAATGCCGAGGTTTATCGTAGGATTAGAAATACTTCTCGTTATATTTTGGGTAATTTATCCGATTTCAATCCAGCAGAGGATAAGCTTGCTTATAATGAATTAACTGAAATTGATCGTTGGGGAGTAATGAAATTACAAAAATTAGTTCAAGTGGTAGAAGAAGCTTATGAAAATTATGAATACCATAAAATTTATCATGCAGTTCATAACTTCTGCTTAGTAGATTTAAGTTCTTTCTATATGGATATTTTGAAAGATAGATTATATATCTTAAATCCGAATGACCCAGTACGTAAGTCTGGTCAAACAGCTATGTATGAAATTTTGACTACACTAATTAAGATTGTTTCACCGATCTTAGTTCATACAGCTGAAGAAGTGTGGAAACACTTACCAGAAGGTGACCATGCTGAGAGTGTATTCTTAGAAGACTGGCCAACTGTCAAAGAAGAATATATCAATGAAGATCTAGAAGCTAAGTGGGAAGAATTGTTAACTATTAGAAAAGATGTTTCTAAGGCATTAGAGATTGCTCGTAAAGATAAAGTGGTAGGACATTCCTTAGATGCTGCTGTTAAGATTTATGCAGGTGAAAAGACTTATGAATTCTTATCTAAATTTGATAATTTAGCAGAGTTATTTATCGTTTCTGTTGCTGAATTATCAGAAGATGATGAAGAAAAAAGTGATGATTTATATGCTGGAAAAGAGTCTGATATTAAAGTAGCAGTAACTCAAGCAGCCGGAGAAAAATGTGACCGCTGCTGGAATTATAGTGAAAGTGTCGGTAATAATGAAGAACATCCAGAAATCTGTGCTAGATGTTCAGAAGTAGTAACTCAATTATAATTATTATTTAAAGCTTGTGGCTATAGCCACAAGCTTTATTATTTTGCTCATATTTTAAGGAATATAGGATTGTAATTTACTAAAATAATTTCATAATATTTCATAATTAGATAGCAGGTAAAAGTATACTAGTATAGAATATATTAATAGGAGGAGGGGGATAGATGTTAAGAATATCTATTTTTATATTAATCTCTTTATTAGTGCCTATGATTATAAGCTTAGTTTCATCTGTTATAAATAAATCAAAGATAGTAAAATTACTTATGTTAGTTGGTTTAATTATGATATTTATATCAAATAATATATTGTTTACTGATTTATTAAATAAAGAATTAGGTATTGTGGCTATATATATATTTATTATTCTTAGTATAATATTGTTTGATACACTTGGTGGAGTAATTTCATTATTGGTTTCCCTTCCTGTATTAATACTTTCAGATATTAGTGTGATATCGCTTACATATCAGATATTATTCTTTTTAATAACAATTTTATTTTTAGGTCGAGTCTTTAATATAATCCAAAATAAATTGAAAAATAGTATACAATTAAATTTAAAATTATCTAGTCAGATTAAAGAATTAAGAGGTTTAAGAGAAGTTAGTGCTCTTTTGCAAGGAACTTTAGAATTGGACAAGATCCTACATATCATATTATCTTCAGTAACTGCTGGGTCAGGTTTAGAGTTTAATCGAGCTATTTTATTTTTAATTGCTGGAGAGGATAATGTGTTAAAGGGGAATATTGGTATTGGTCCTTTAAATCAAGAAGAAGGCCTGAAAATTTGGGAGAATATTGCCAAAGATAAAATTAATTTAGAAGAGATGATCTTTATTCAGCAAGAACTTGAAGCAACTCATATAGAGTTAAATGATCTTATTCAAAACTTAGTTTTTGATTTGAATAAAGATAATATAGCTACTAAAGCTATAGAAAATCAACAATCTTATAATATTAAATGGATGAATCCTGATGATAATTTTCAATGTGAACTAGCTGCTAAATTAGGTATGGAAGCTTTTGCATTAGTTCCCCTTATAGTTAAAGGTAATGTAATTGGAATATTGACAGTAGATAATATAGTGAATCAAAAAGAAATTACTTACGAAGATATTGATTCTTTATTACCTTTTGCTAACCAAGCTGCTATAGCTATCCAGAATGCAAAGCTTAATAAATTAAAAGAAGATATGGTTATTAAAGATAATTTAACTGGACTTTATAATCAAAGGTTCTTTCAAACAAGTATAAAAGATAAGATAGAAGAATGTAGAGAAAAAGAAACTTGTTTGGCTTTGATGATGATAGATATAGATTATTTTAAAGTTTATAATGATAACAATGGACATCCTGCTGGAAATGAAGCATTAAAACAATTATCTAGTATACTAGCAAGTAATGTGAGAGATGAAGATATTGTGTGTAGGTTTGGTGGAGAAGAGTTTTCTATTATTCTACCTAATATATCTCAAAAGTTGGCTTTATCTATAGCTGATAGAATTAGAAGAAAGGTATCAGAAAGTAAATTTAAAAATCAAGAGACACAACCTAAATCTAAAGTTACTATTAGTGTGGGAGTAGCTGTCTTTCCTAAAGATGCAAGTGGTGATCGTGAGTTATTAAATGTTGCAGATGAAGCATTGTATTATGCTAAATTATGTGGAAGAGACAATGTTAAATTATATAAAGACTATTTAATAGATAAGAAAAAATAATTATCAATTTTTAAGAAATATTAAACTTAAAATTAAAATTATAAAGCCTCTAAATGTTTATAGTTTAAAATAAAGAGGAGTGGTATATGATGCTAGATAATTTATTAATTATTGGGATGTTTCTTTATATAACTATTATATTGTTAACTGGAGAGAAACTCTATTGTTTGGGGCTTGATTTTTTTGCTACTAAGAAATTAAAAAAGCTAGGGTATAGCTTTAATGATTTGGAATTTTCTTTTGAACAAATATATTATATAGTTTCGACTCCAAGTATTAACTCTGAACTTTGCAAATTACCTACTAATAATTACTTTATTAAGAAGGGTAAGTTATCTCTTTTCAGTTCTAAAATCAATGATTTACAAATATTCGTTAAGATGCCCAATGGTAAAAAAAAATTATTAGCTATTGTTCCTAAAGATAGATTTCCTGTCCCTATTTTAGATAGTATGTTATATTACAATGAGATTGACCAGAAAGAATATGATTTATTGATTGCTTATTTGTTTTCACATGTTAAGACTCATGATATGATCATAAAAGAGGTTAACCATAAGATAATAGAAGGTTAGCAGAAAAACAAAAGGAATATATATTAATCCTCATTTTTTATAATAAATTTAATAGTTTTCAGATATAAAGTACTTGTACTATAAAGGCTTATTAGAGTTTAAAATATAATTTTTTTCTTGCAAAACATGATTGATTTATGATATATTATAAACTAGTCTAAATATTTATAATATATCTTTACATATAATATAATTACCATCTATAAAGTGTTCGTTATTATAATTTTAAGGAGGATTATTAATGAATATTAAATTAATCAATATTGGGTTTGGAAATATTGTTGCAGCTAACAGAATTATTGCTATTGTTAGTCCAGAGTCTGCACCAATAAAAAGAATTATACAAGATGCTCGTGATAGAGGAATGTTAATTGACGCTACTTATGGTAGAAGAACTAGAGCAGTTGTTATTACTGATAGTGATCATATTATTCTATCTGCAGTACAACCAGAAACAGTTTCACAACGTTTAACAGATGATGAGTAATAAGTATTTGAAGTGGGGGATTAAGCATGTTAAATTATAAAGATAAGCGGGGAAACTTAATCATCCTATCTGGGCCCTCTGCAGTAGGAAAAGGAACAGTTTTAAGAGCATTATTAAAAGATTATGATGATATATGCTATTCTGTATCAGCTACTACTCGCCAACCACGTCAAGGGGAGCTAGATGGAAAAGATTATTTCTTTATGTCACTGAATAAATTCAAGAAATTAATAAAAGAAGATGAATTTATTGAATGGGCAGAGGTGCATAATAATTATTATGGAACTCCTAAAAGTTATGTCGAAGAAACCTTGGCAACTGGCAAAGATGTAATCTTGGAGATTGATATTCAGGGTGCAAAGCAAGTAAAGGAGAGTTTTGATGAAGGGATCTTTGTTTTCTTGGCACCACCATCTTTAGAAGAGTTAAAATCTAGGATTAATAAAAGGGGTACAGAGACTCAAGAAGCAATTAATACTAGAATGAAAAACGCTACTAAAGAAATAGAAGAAATAAATAAATATGATTATTTAATTATTAATGATAAAGTGGCTTCTGCAGTAGATAAGTTAAAATCAATTATTATTGCGGAAAGGTGTAAACTTTAGTAATTAGTCACTGATCACTAATTAATAGGAGGGATAATATTGTTATCATACCCAGAGATGAATGATTTAGTAGATAAGTGTGGTTCTGCTTTTTCAGCAATTATAATAGCTTCTAAAAGAGCTAGAAAATTAAATGATGGAGCAGAAGGATTATTAGAAGAGTATAAAGGCTCTAAAGATGTTTCTAAGGCGTTAGAAGAAATTATTGAAGATAAACTAGTTCCTGAAGAAAAAATATAAATTTATGTAAAATGTCTTCTTTCAGTTTGAGTATTGATAGAACTTAGTTCTAACTGGATAGGAAGGCATTTTTATTTTTATAAAAATAGTTTATATAGGAGGTAAAATCTGTTATGTTAGAAGGCAAGAATGTAGTAATAGGTGTGACTGGAGGAATAGCAGTTTATAAGTCTGTAGAGATAGTAAGTAGATTAAAGAAATTAGGAGCAGATGTTTATGTAATTATGACTAAGTCGGCTACTGAATTTGTAAAACCTATGACCTTCCAATCATTAAGTCATAATCCAGTAGTAGTGGAGATGTTTGGTAGAGCTCAATATTGGGATGTTGAACATATCTCTTTGGCTGATAAGGCTGATTTAATGTTAATAGCTCCTGCTACTGCTAATATTGTGGGAAAGATAGCTAATGGTATTGCTGATGATATGCTATCAACAACAGTAATGGCTACACAGGCTCCTGTTGTTTTATGTCCAGCTATGAATGTTAATATGTATAGTAACTCAATCTTCCAAGATAACTTATCTTATCTTCGGGAAAAGGATTATAAGATTATTGAAGCAGATGCAGGTTATTTAGCATGCGGATATGAAGGAAGAGGTAGATTAGCAAAACCATTAGAAATTGTTGAAACTTCAATTGCATATTTATTAGCTCCAGAAGAAGATTTAAATGATAGGAAGGTATTGATAACAGCTGGAGGAACTATGGAGGCTTTAGATCCGGTAAGGTATCTTGGTAATCATTCATCAGGAAAGATGGGTTATGCATTAGCCAGAATGGCTCAAGCTAGAGGTGCAGATGTAACTTTAATTTCAGCACCTACAACTTTGAATGACCCTAAAGGAGTAAAAAAGATAGAGGTTAGAACAGCTGCTGAGATGGAAGAGATTGTTTTTAAGTATAGGGCAGAACAAGATATAATTATTATGGCTGCTGCTGTTGCCGATTACCGCCCTAAAGATTATTCAAATAATAAGATAAAAAAAGAGTCAGGGGACTTAGTTATTAGGCTAGAAAGAACAGAAGATATTTTAGCTAAGCTAGGAAAGGATAAAGATAATCAGATTTTAGTAGGATTTGCAGCTGAATCCGATAACTTATTAGAGAATGCCAAAGATAAGTTAGCAAGAAAAAATGCTGATTTAATAGTTGCTAATGATATAACTTCTGCAGATACAGGTTTTGCTGCTGATAATAATAAAGTAATAATTATTAGTAAAGATAGAGAAGTAGATATACCCAAAGCTAGTAAGCTAGAGGTAGCAAAGCAGATTATAGATCAAATCTGTGAGATGATATTAAATAATTAGTGAGTACTAGGGATTAAGTTTTTCTTGACATCATAATATAAATAAATTATAATTTATTGTAATAAAAGAGAATAAATAAATAGTAAAATAGTAGTGTGGTAATTTTAGTAGGTATTAAGTAGCTGTTAGTAGTAGAAAAAAAGTAGAGTGGTAGTTTAGTAGGAAATATGGATGTGATAAATAGGTGTAGTATCTGTTAGTTACTATATCTGTTTGTTAATAAATTAGCCACTCTTACAGGAGTGGTTTTTCTTTTGTATGGAGTAATTTTTTTCTAGTAAAAATTAATTATAAAAATGGGGGTAAATAAGATGAGAAGTAGAGTATTGAGTAGTTTAATTACAATTATTTTATTAATGACTTTGTTAGTAGCTTGTTCTAATCAAAATATTAAAAAAACACCTCAAGAGAATAAAATTAAGAAGGTAGGTATTATTCAGATTGTAGAGCATCCAGCTTTAGATGATGCTAGAGAAGGATTTATTAAGGTATTAGAAGAGGCAGGTTATAAAGAAGGTGAAAATATCAGTTATGACTATCAAAATGCACAAGGTGATATGTCCACAGCTCAAACAATAGCAAAACAATTTGCTTATGATGATTTGGATTTAATATTAGCTATAGCTACTCCAACAGCACAAGCAGTAGCTAATAGTGTTAAAGATACTCCAATTTTGATTACAGCAGTTACAGATCCTAAATCAGCAGGACTAGTGGAAAGTATAGAGAAACCTGGTGCGAATATTACAGGAACTAGTGATTTAACACCTGTTAAAGAACAATTTAAATTATTAATTAAGATAGTACCACAGGCCAAGAAGGTAGGTATTATTTATAATGCAGGAGAGACTAATTCAGTTGTGCAAGCAGAATTAGCTGAAAGCGCAGCTAAAGAGTTAGGATTAGAATTAATTCCTGCTACAGTAAGTTCTAGCAATGAAGTGTATCAAAGTGCCCAGTCATTAGTGGGGAGAGTAGATGCAATTTATGTACCAACAGATAATACAGTAGTTTCTGCTATTCAGTCTGTGGTTAAAGTGACTAACAAAAGCAACCTACCATTAATAGTAGGTGAAGATAATTCAGTTGAGAATGGCGGATTAGCTACAGTAGGTATTAATTACTACAATTTAGGAAAGCAGACTGGAAAGATGGCCATAAAAATCTTTAATGGAGCTAAGCCAGCAGAAATGCCAATACAATATTTGGAAAATACTGACTTAGTTATTAACCTTAAAGCTGCAGAGAAGATGAACGTTGAGATTAAAGAAGATTTATTAAGTCAAGCTAAGAAGGTAATTAAATAATAACCAGTAAGAAGTGTAGTTTGGTAGAAAAGTTTGCTTATCTTGCTTCTATTATTAAATTTTAAGAGGAGCTGAAAAGATGTTTAGAAAATTTCCGGGATTATTAATTATGACTTTATTGTTAGTTTTATTAGTAGGGTGTAGTAACGAAAAAACTGTGGAGAGTAATAATATCAAAAAAATAGGTATTATACAGATTGTAGAACATCCAGCTTTAGATGATGCTAGAGAAGGATTTATTAAAGAGCTTGAAAAAGCTGGTTATAAAGATGGAGAAAATGTGAGTTATGATTATCAAAACGCACAAGGTGATATGTCTACAGCTCAAACAATAGCTAGACAATTTGCTTATGATGATTTGGATTTAATATTAGCTATAGCTACTCCAACAGCACAAGCAGTAGCTAATAGTGTTAAAGATACTCCAATTTTGATTACAGCAGTTACAGACCCTAAATCAGCAGGCTTAGTGGAAAGTTTGAAGAAGCCTGGTTCTAATATTACAGGGACTAGTGATTTAACACCTGTTAGAGAGCAGCTTGAGTTACTAGCTCAGATAGCTCCTAAAGCTAAGAAAATAGGTATTATTTATAACGCAGGAGAGACTAATTCTGTTGTGCAAGCAGAATTAGCTGAAAGCGCAGCTAAAGAATTAGGATTAGAATTAATTCCTGCTACAGTAAGTTCTAGTAATGAAGTGTATCAAAGTGCCCAGTCATTGGTGGGGAGAGTAGATGCAATTTATGTACCAACAGATAATACAGTAGTTTCTGCTATTCAGTCTGTGGTTAAAGTAGCTAATGAAAATAATTTACCTTTAATAACTGGTGAAGATAAGCCAGTAGAAAAGGGTGCTTTAGCTACAATTGGAGTTAACTATTATAGGTTAGGAAGACAAACAGCAGAGATGGCTGTGGAAATCTTTAATGGTGCAGATCCAGCTGAGATGCCGATAGAATACTTAGAAGATACAGATTTAGTTATTAATCTTAATGCTGCTAAAGAGATGCATGTTGAAATATCAGAAGATCTAATTGAAAAAGCTAAAAAAGTAATTAAGTAGGAGGAGTAGATTATGAATATAAATGTCATTTTAAGTTCTGTAGAACAAGGTTTAGTTTATGCAATTATGGCTTTAGGAGTTTATTTAACATTTAGAGTATTAGATTTTCCTGACCTTACTGTAGATGGAAGTTTTCCTTTAGGGGCAGCTGTAGGGGCTAAGTTAATTGTTTCAGGTTGGCATCCTATTTTAGCTGTTCTAATAGCATTAGTTTGTGGTGTATTGGCTGGAGTTATTACAGGAATATTAAATACTAAATTAAAGATAACGGGACTTTTGTCAGGGATTTTAACTATGACCGCTTTATATTCAGTTAATTTAAGAATTATGGGCAGGGCAAATATCTCCCTATTAGGAAGCAATAAAATTTTTGCTTTATTAACTAAATTAGGAATATCAGAAGCAAATAGTACATTTTTATTTTTTGTATTATCTGTAGCAATAGTTAAATTTCTAATTGATTGGTTTTTAAAGACTGAATTAGGTCTAGCATTAAGAGCAACAGGTGATAATAAGCAGATGGTTAGAAGTTTAGGGGTAAATACAGATTTAACTGTGATTTTAGGTTTGGGACTATCAAATGGATTGGTTGCCTTATCTGGAGCTTTAGTAGCGCAGCATCAAGGCTTTACAGATGTTAAAATGGGGATTGGAATGATTATTATTGGTTTAGCCTCAGTTATTATTGGTGAAGCAATAATTAGGAATAAAAAAATAAAATGGGCTACTTTAGGTGTTGTTTTAGGTTCTGTAATTTATAGATTAGTAATTACAGTAGCTTTGAGATTGAATTTAAATCCTAATGATTTAAAACTTATAACAGCAATTTTAGTAATATTAGCTTTAGGGACACCAGCAATAAAAGAGAAATTTAATACTAATAAGTTAACAGGAGGTGTTAGCTAATGTTGAAAGTAATAGATGGGATAAAGGTATTTAATCAAGGGACGGTAAATGAAAATATTGCTTTAAAAGGCATTGGTTTAGAGTTAGCTGAAGGAGAATTTACAACTGTGATTGGGAGTAATGGAGCAGGTAAATCTACTTTGCTTAATGTAGTTGCAGGCAGTTTGAACTTGGATAGAGGAAAGGTTATCATAGATGGAAAGGATTTAACTGCTAAGTCTGATTATCAACGTGCCAATTTAATTAGTAGAGTATTTCAAGATCCATTACAAGGAACAGCAGCTTCTATGACGATTGCTGAGAATCTTGTTTTAGCCTTAAAAAGAGGTTCAAGACTTGGTTTTGGTATAGGGGTTGCTAGTACAAGAAGAAAGAAGTTCAAAGAGGCTTTAAGTAGCTTGAATTTGGGGTTAGAAGATCGATTAGATGACAAAGTTGGTTTATTGTCTGGTGGGCAACGTCAAGCACTTACCTTAGTGATGGCAACTTTACAGCAGCCTAAGGTATTATTATTAGATGAACATACTGCTGCTTTAGATCCAAAAACAGCTCAAAATATTGTAGATATTACTAAGCGACTAGTTAATGATTATAACCTGACAACTTTAATGGTAACTCACGATTTAGATCATGCTATAGAACTTGGAAGTAGAACGATTATGATGGATAATGGTAACATAGTCTTAGATATAAAGGGAGAAGAGAGAGCTAAGATGACTATTGATGATTTATTAGAGCAGTTTACAGAGGTAAGTGGCCATCGACTTACTAATGATCGAATCTTATTAGCTCAATAAAGTATAATCAAATAATCTATATGAATTCACAAAGAATAAATCTTAATTAACTCTATTATGGAGGCTAAAAATGTTATTGAAGAGTAATTGGAAAGAGAAGAAAAAGCGGATTGATAAGCTAAAGTACTGGGAATATATAATTAAAGGGGTTATACTAAAGGAGTATGGTTTGGTTAGTATTATCTGTATAATTCTTATCGTCTTAAGTCCTTATTTTGGAGTGAATAAGGGCTATGGACTAATAAGACTATCAATTCAATCATTCTTAACTATATTCTCTTTTATCATATTAGGACTAATAAATGGTATCTTTGAGTTGTATGTGAATTCAGTTTTAGAAGATGAAAAGATAAATAATACTATTAATAAGTTAAGGGTAAAGTATATGCTAGTATATATGCTAAATATTATGATAATTCCTATAATACTTAAACTAGTTACTATAGAAAAAACAGTCCAAGAGTTATTAATCTATGGTCTAATTTCTGTTTTTATAGGTATATTTTTTAGTAATTTTTCATGGGAAGATCTTAAGGAAGAAATTTATAATTCAGAATAAGCAGTGGGAATATCTTTAAATAGATTGTTTTTTATAATTTAATAATCTGTAGATATCGAAGTCTAAAGTAAAACTTAATGGATATAAAGAGACACTTTTAGGTGCTAGGTGATAGGTAATAGGAGTTAGTAAGATCTTTCTATGTCCTAGCTCCTAACGCCTAACTCCAAAACTGTCGCTTTATCATTCTATAAAGTCATATTTAAAGTTCGTTCTAAGGCTGTATACTTAGATAGAGATTTAAAGTTACCTTATAGTTTTAGCTTGACAACTAAAGTACTTTATTTTAAAATGTATTTAATCTATTAAAGCTTTAATAGATTAAGTTTAAATATATATATCATTATCAGTATTGATATGATATATATTTTTTTGCGTAGGAGGGAGAAGTTATGACTAAAGGTCAATTAGAAGCAGAGATTAGTAAAGTATTAACACAATGGGAGAAAGACTTTCTCGGTCGAGGGCCAGTTAGTGTAAAGACTGATATTATTCGTGACATGATAATTGTTGTTTTACAGGGGCTTTTAACACCTGCTGAACATAAACTTTCTGAGACGACAGAAGGGTTATTGTCTATTAAAAGAATTCGTGCTGATTTAGTAGAGGCTGGGCGAGAGAAATTAGGTGAAATTATTAAGGAGCAAACTGGGGAAGAAGTAGTTATATTTCATAGTGATATTAGTACAAGAACTGGTGAACGAATTATGGTCTTTAAATTATCGGCTGATTTAGAGCAAAAAATAAGTTCGTAGTAGAGATAAGTAATATATAATTTTTAAAGGTTTATAAACTTCATTTCAAATAATAGAAATATTCAGCTTAAGAATTTATTATATATATATTTATAGTAATCTAAGCTGTCCCTTAGCTAAGGTATTTGACAAGCTTACTTCATCTCGATATAATAAAGGAAGTAATTACTAAGTGATATCAGTATATTATTAGTTATTAACATAGCTGATATTTATATTAATAACTAATAATAGTACTTTTAATATAATTGTATTTTAATAATAGATATATTATTTTTTCTTATAGTGTTATGGGATATTATAAAAATAGAAGACTCGTTGGCAGGCAAAAGAAGGGTATAATATTATACCAGTCTAATGTAGGTCAACACCAAGCATTGCTAAGATTAATCTTAGCAATGCTTGGTGTTGACCTTTTTTTGTATATTTAATTATTAAATTTATAAAGGATTCATCAAAAGAGATAAGATTATTATAGAAGGCTATATAAGGTTATAGTTGTTATTATTGTTTCTAATTTGGGGATTATAATAATAGCTTAGACTTATTTTGTTTCGATAATTTTATAATAATAATATATCTATTATTTTATGTATAGATATTTTATGTGTAAATAGTAAGAGGTATTTTACAGAAAAATATAAGTATAATAATGAACTTATTAAAAGGATTAAAATAATAAAAGGAGGAGTTGATTTGGAAAGTATGTCGAAGTCAAGTATTACTCAAGGAAAAAAGAGGTGGCTATATATACCTTTGGGCTTAATAATATTTATGTGTATGGGAACAGTCTATGCTTGGAGTGTATTCAGAAAGCCTATAGAGGAGTTATTTAATATTGGTGCTACTCAAAGTGGATTACCTTATATGTTCTTTTTAGTATCTTATGCATTGGGAATGCCAATTGCAGGAGGATTAATAGAGAAGTATGGTCCTAAATTAATAACTATAATTGGTGGTTTAATTGTTTCTATCGGCTGGGTTTTATCAGGGTTTGCTTCTAGTATAAATATGCTGATTATTTCTTATGGTGTAATTGCAGGAGCAGGAGTAGGGGTGGCCTATGGTGCTCCTATGGCAGTAGCTGCAAAATGGTTTCCAGATAAAAAAGGATTAGCAGTCGGTTTGACTTTGGGAGGATTTGGTTTATCACCTTTTGTAACAGCTCCTTTAGCTAATTGGTTGGTTAATTCTTATGGACCTTTTCAAACTTTTAAAATCTTAGGTATAGCTTTTGCTATTATTATTACTGTTTTGGCTCTACCTTTAAAGTTTCCAGGAAGGGAATTAAGCATTGACTCTGATCAAGATAAGTCCAATGATAAAAATGAGATAAATTTAGATACAAAGGATATGATCAAGACACCAACTTTTTATGGACTTTGGATTTGTTTTGTAATAGGAACATTAGTAGGTTTAATGGCTATTGGAATCTCAAGCCCTGTGGCAGAAGAAGTAGTGAATTTAGATGCTAGTACAGCAGCTTTTATGGTATCATTTTTTGCCATTTTTAATGGTATAGGACGCCCTATTTTTGGAGGGATTACAGATAAGCTTAATCCTAAAAAGGCTGCTATAATTTCCTATATGCTTATAATTTTAGCTTCTATTTTGATGTTGAATGCTGGTGAGGGTAATATATTCTTATATGGTGTAGCTTTTGCTATATTCTGGCTTAATTTAGGTGGCTGGTTGGCTATAGCTCCTGCTGCTACAGGAATCTTCTTTGGTGCAAAAAATTATAGTAAGAACTATGGTTTTTTATTTACAGCCTATGGTGTAGGAGCTGTATTAGGAAATCTTTTAGCAGGTAAATTACGAGATATTTTAGGAAGTTATTTATATACTTTCTATCCAACGATTGCTCTTGCAGTATTAGGTATAATAATTGCTGTTTTAATGTTAAAAGAGCCTAAAATTGAAGATTAGTTTTAATAAAGGATGCATTTTTGCATCCTTTATTTTATGTGTGCCTCGTAGATTTAGTAAACAGTAGGTGAAAATCCTATCCATGCTGTTTTCGCCAGTACGGTGTGTGAAATCAACAGTAGCAGGGTGTCTACCGTGAGGTAGAATCTGAAGAGTTTGAGATGAGCAATCAGTCCGGAACAATATGTGAACCAGAGGTGGCATTTAGCTTTG
>NZ_KB900617.1:0-44403 GCF_000379025.1 Orenia marismortui DSM 5156 | reverse complement strand
CTTCCCTGACGCTGGTCAAAAAGTTTATGAATCTAATCGTAAAAATTGCGGACCGAAATTTAAGCTTTTAGAATGTGAAACATTCATTGATTATGTTATAGAGTTATTTTGCGAGCATAAACAATCTCTTGATTCTATTTGTGGTGCAGCAAAGCTGCATAACAAATTCTCAAAGTCAGAGATGGTATGCACTAAAACTCTATATAACTATATAGATCTTGGACTACTTCAGATTAGCAATATTGATTTGCCATTGAAGCTTAAACGTTCTTCAAAATCAAAATGTCTTAAGCGTAATAAAAAGAAACTTGGCACAAGTATCGATGAACGCCCTGAAAATATTAATGATCGCAGCGAATTTGGGCATTGGGAAATTGACACTGTTATTGGTAAAAAGAATAAAAATGATGAAGTTTTACTCACTATGACAGAGCGCATGACTCGTAAAGAAATCATTCGTAAAATTCCTGGTAAAACAGCTGAATCTGTTCAAAATGCTATATTAAAACTAATCAAAGACTCTGGAGAGCTTTTTTCTAATGTATTTAAAAGCTTTACCTGCGATAATGGCTCTGAATTTTCAGAGCTAGGTTCTATAGAAGAAATAGTTGATACAAAAGTATATTTTACTCATCCCTATTCATCATGGGAAAGAGGTACCAATGAACGTCATAATGGTCTCATAAGACGTTTTATACCTAAAGGCAGAAGTATAAGTGAATTCTCTATTGAATCTATTGCTAGAGTTCAAAACTGGTGTAATACTCTACCAAGAAAAATTTTAGGATACCTAACTCCTGATGAAGCTTTTGAAGATCAACTAAGAGAAATTCTATATAACTAATTAACCAAATTATTACAGTTTGAAACTAGTTCAATTTAATATTGCAATTTAAGAAATAATATAATTGAATTGTTTTAGAATTCTATAATTAATAATTTACCTATTAAGATTAGTACTAATCTTAATAGAAATAGCTAAGTATTGTTAATAATAAATGCTAAGAATAGAGAGAATAATTTTAAGAACTTAAATAGAGGAGGATAAATTAATGAAAGAGGTAGCAATAGTAGGTAGTGGTATAGCTGCTATTAGTGCAATTAAAGCTATTAGAGAGTATGATAAAGATTGTAAAATAAAATTATTTGGTGAAGAAGAGACTTATCCTTATAATCGAATAAAATTATCTAAAGGTCTATTAAATGAAATCAAGGCAGATCAGATTTTATTAGAGAAGAAGGAATGGTATGATGAAAATAATGTAGAGCTTAATTTAGGTACAAAGGTTGTATCTATATCACCAAAGGAGAAGGAAATAATTTTAGATAATTCTACGAGAGTAAGTTATAGTGAATTAGTATTGGCTAATGGTGCTAGAAACGCTGCTCCCCCAATTGAAGGAATAGATAAGAAGGGAGTCTTTACTCTAAGGAATTTAGAAGATTCAAGAAAAATTAAGAATTATACTGAAAAGAGTAATAAGATTTTGATTATTGGAGGAGGAGTATTAGGTTTAGAGATGGCATGGGTTCTCTCTCAAGCAGGTAAGGATGTTATGATTGCTGAGATATGTCCATATTTAATGCCCCAACAATTAGATGAAAAGTCATGTGATATCTTAGAGAAAAAGGTTAGTGAACATAATATTCAGATCTTAGCTGCTACCTCAATTAAGGAGATAGTTGGTCAAGCAAAGGTTGAAGGCTTTATAACTGGTGAAGAAAAAGAGGTAGAGTGTGATATGATTATTTACTCTACTGGAATTAGACCTAATTTAGATTTATTAGAAGGAACAAATATCAAGACGGATTTTGGAGTCGTTGTAAATAATAGAATGCAAAGTAACTATTCTAACATCTATGCAGTTGGTGATGTTTCAGAACTTGACAATCAAGGTTTTGGTTTGTGGCCTATTGCTATTGAGCAAGGTAAGATAGCAGGGTATAATATTGCAGGTCAAGATGCTACTTATGAACATCTTACCCCAACAGTTATGCTCAGAGCTTTTGGAATTTCTTTATTTTCTATGGGAGATAATAATAATCAGAAGGCGACAGATGTAATTTATGAAGAGAAAGAAGATAAGTATATTAAAATCTTAATCAAAGATAAAGTGATAATAGGGGCAATTGTAATAGGTGATATGAGTAAATCGGCTATATTAAGAAAGGCTATTAATCAAAGTTTAGACTTAGATGAGTTAAATTTTGATAATGTATCAGTTGAAGAGTTAATAGAGATAATAAAGAATAGATAGTAAATTATAAGAGTGAATAGCTAAAGTTCTAATCATATGGAGGTGGAATAATGCCAGTAGTAAGTTTTTGCGAAAATAACTTTGTTCATGGTGTTGAAGGGTTGATAACTAAAATAGAAGATTTTGAGGATGTAAGTGTAGAGATAGAATCCTGTTTGGGATTTTGTGGTGATTGTGCAATTGGGCCTTTTGCTTTAGTAGATGGTGATTTGCTTCAAGCAGAGACTATAGATGAGTTATATAACAGGATTAAAGAAGAATTATAAACAATTTGTCTTCATCTTTTGACAGGGTTATTTATTCTTATGTAATGTCAAGCCTAGCTAGGCTTGACTTGAACTTAACTTAACTTTTGTAAGCAGATAAGGATAATAAGTCGTTTACAGTAACCATCTTAAAGTTCTTAGCTTTCAGCTCATTAATAATAGTTTCTAATGCATTGATAGTAGGCAATAAGCTTTGTCCTTTTCCACCAGCAGAATGAAATAGAATAATAGCACCTTTATGAAAATCTGGTACTGTTCTTTCTATGACTTCTTCTTTGTTTTTAGCTTTCCAATCTAATGAATCTATAGACCAATTAATCACTTTATACCCCATATTTTGCAACTGATCAAGTGTTGTATCAGATATTGATCCATAAGGTGGCCTTATTAATCCAGTTTTTCTATCAATAATATTTTCAATAGCTTCTTCTGTATCTATTACTTCTTTTGCCAATTCATCTTGATTTAGTTTTACAAGGTCAGCATGAGACCAAGAATGACTAGCGATAGTATGCCCTTCTTCATAGATTCTTTTAACAATACTAGGATTTTGTGTAACTCTTTTTCCTACTAAGAAGAAGGTAGCTTTAACATTATTTTCTTTTAAAACATCAAGAACTTGTGGAGTAAATACTGGATCTGGCCCATCATCAAATGTTAAAGCAACTTGCATGGTCTTAGGACCACGACGATATACTTTATTTACTTCTGATTCCTTTTGGGGTTTAGCTTTAACTACATTATCTTTATCTTCTTTCCAATTGAAATTACTATAACTTGTACTATATTTTGTTGAGTTTGATTTAGTTGAATTACTTAGATTACTAGATGTTCTTTTATAATCTTTTTCTGAAGTTGCTTTAACAACTGAAGAATTTGAGCTAGTTTTTTTCTCCGTTGCAGGTAACTTTATTCTCTGCCCAGAATAAATTAAATTAAGATTAGTAATATCATTAATTTTTGCTAAAGTAGAGACACTTAGATTAAATTTCTTAGAAATTTTAAATAATGAATCCCCAGCTTTAACTGTATAGCTTTCATAAGCATAACTTGTTGTGACCATCGCAAATACTAGTATTAGAGTCAATAATAGAGCAATTATATAATGCATATTTCTTAACAATTTGAAAAAACCTCCTTTTATATTGGTGGGCTGAAATTAGAATAACATATGTTAGATCAAATCTCAATCTGTAAATAATGGGAAGTTAAATACATTTTCTGGTTTTTGAAAAAGGTATCTTTAAGAAAGGAGTAATAGATATGGCATTAGTTGAGTTAGATGAATTACAGGAAGGGAAATTAATTAGTAGAGAAAATAGATTTGTTGCTAAAGTTGAGTTAGATGGAAAAGAGGTTGTAGCTTATGTTCCAAATCCAGGTAGGATGGAGGAATTAATGCTTCCAAAAACTAAGGTATATTTAGCTCATTATCCTAACACAAATCGCAAAACAGAGTATAGTTTATTGCTAGTTAAATACAATAATACTCTAGTTTCAATAGATAGTCATTTAACTAATAAAATTGTAGAAAAGTCATTATTAGAAGAGGATTTAGAAGAATTTACGGGATACAGTGAGATTAAAGGGGAATATAGTTATGGAAAGAGCAGATTAGATTTCTTTTTGAAAAATGGCGAAGAAAAATGTTTAGTTGAGGTAAAATCGGCAACTTTAGTAGAGAATGGAGTTGCTAAATTTCCAGATGCTCCAACCAAAAGAGGTAGAAGGCACTTAGACGAGTTAATAAAAGCTAAAAAAGAAGGCTATCGGGTTGGGGTGATATTTATCATTCAAAGAGATGATGCTTATAAGTTTATTCCCCATCAGAGAATTGATCTTAAATTTGCAGAAAAATTGAAGGAAGCTATTGAAAAAGGTGTAGAGGTTTATGCCTACAATTGTAATATAAGCAAGAAAGCAGTTGAGCTTAATCATAGAGTTGATGTTGAAATATAAGGTGTTGGTCAGTTTTAATTTTCTAAAATAATTAATTGATACTTATTGACAGCTTTAATTGAAAGTGTTAAACTAACTATGGTAATAAATTTAAAATACAAATAACAACATCAAGAGTAGTGGAGGGACAGGCCCTATGAAGCTCGGCAACCACCTAAGATGGGGAAAGGTGCTAATTCCTGCAAGGGGTTTCCTTGGGAGATGTATATTATACCGATCTCTCCTTTAGGGAGAGATTTTTTATTTGAAATTTGCACCCTTAAAGTTTCTTCAATTAAATCTATTAAATTTTAGATAAATCACTAGATTATGTTTGATAGTAATTAAAAAGAATAGTATAAACCTTATATTAGCAGTTATTAAGAGAGGAGAAAAAGTTATGAATAAAAGATATTTTTTTACATCAGAATCAGTTACTGAAGGGCATCCAGACAAAATAGCTGATCAAATCTCAGATTCAGTATTAGATGCAATTTTGGCTAAAGATCCCCAAGCAAGAGTTGCTTGTGAAACTACAGTTACTACCGGGATGATTCTTGTTTCAGGTGAGATTACTACAGCTTGTTATGTTGACATTCCTAAAATCGCTAGAAATACAGTTAAAGAGATAGGTTATGTTCGGGCAAAGTATGGTTTTGACTCTGAAACTTGTGCTATATTAACTTCTATTGATGAACAATCAGCAGATATTGCTCAAGGGGTAGATGAAGCTTTGGAGGCAAAGGAAGGTATAGAAACAGAAGAGATTGGAGCAGGAGACCAGGGTATAATGTTTGGTTATGCTACTAATGAGACAGAAGAATTAATGCCATTACCAATTACTTTAGCCCATAAACTAGCTCATCGCTTAACAACTGTAAGAAAAGAAGAAATCTTAGACTATTTACGACCAGATGGGAAGACACAGGTAACTGTAGAGTATGAAGGGGATAAAGCAGTTAGAATTGATACAATTATCATTTCTACTCAACATCATCCTGAAATAAGCTTAGAACAGATTAGAGAAGATTTAATTGAACAGGTTGTAAAACCAGTAATAGATCCAAAATTATTGGATGAGAATACTACATATTTTATTAACCCTACAGGTCGCTTTGTAATCGGTGGGCCACAAGGTGATGTAGGTTTAACAGGGCGTAAGATAATTGTTGATACTTATGGTGGAATGGCTCGTCATGGTGGTGGAGCTTTTTCTGGCAAGGATGCTACCAAGGTAGATCGTTCTGCAGCTTATGCAGCTCGTTATGTTGCTAAGAATATTGTAGCTGCTGGTTTAGCTGACAAATGTGAGGTTCAATTATCTTATGCAATAGGTGTAGCACGTCCTGTATCTATTATGGTAGATACCTTTGCTACTGCTAAGATAGATGAAACAAAGATTGAAGAGTTGGTCGATAAACATTTTGATTTACGTCCAGGAAAAATTATTGATAATTTAGAATTGCGTAAACCAATCTATCGTCAAGTGGCTGCTTATGGACATTTTGGCAGAGATGATTTAGATCTTCCTTGGGAAAGAACAGATAAGGTTGATCTATTAAAAGAAGAAGCAGGTTTATAATAATTAAATAAAGGTTTAATGTAATAATAACACTCTTTAGAACTGTATGTAGGTCTAAGAACCTATGTATATTTAAAGGGTGTTTTATTTTTTATAGTTGTCTAAGTTAAAAGTGGGATTTAATGGGGATATTGGGACACTTTTAGGTGATAGGTCATAGGTTATAGGAGTTAGTAAGGTCTTCCTATCCCCCATTTCCTAACGCCTAACTCCGAAACTGTCGCAATATCTTTCTATAACAATATATTTAGATTTTATTTTAGTCTTAGAGAGTTATATCCCAGCTCTACTAAGGTATAGTATTGATTGATAAGTTATCAGTCAAGAAGGTTCTGCTTGTTAGATACGAGTAGCCTTCTACTTTTTAGTATATTAGTTGCTTATTTTCAAAATAAAGATTTAAAACTTTAAACATACTAGGACTAGTATATTCTAAATCTATAATTATGGAGGTAATAGCTATGTTTGATTTTGAATATTTTAGTCCTACTAAAATTATTTTTGGTGCAGGAAAGTTAGCTGAAATAGGTCAATTAATTAATGATTATGGTAATAGAGCTTTAATTGTTACTGATAAAACAATGTTTAAAGTAGGCATTTTAACTGTTTTAGAAGAGTATTTAGCTGAAGCAGGGATAGACTATAAGATCTTTAGTGGAGTAGAGCCTGATCCATCATCTGAAATTATAGATAAGGGCGCTAAATTTGCACAGGACAATAATTGTGAATTTATAATTGCTTTAGGGGGAGGGAGTAGTATTGATTCTGCTAAAGGAATTTCTGTAGCTAGTACTCATCCTGCTAAAATAATAGATTATTTGGTTGATGGCAAGATTGGGGTTTCTGGAATTAAAAAAGATATTTTACCAATTGTAGCTATACCTACAACAGCAGGTACAGGAAGTGAGGTTACTCCAGCAGCAGTAATAACTGACAAAGGTAATTACACCAAGAGAATATTATTTTCCCATTATATCTTTCCAGAAGTCGCTATAGTAGATCCTGAACTTACTTTTACTTTACCTAAAAGTATTACAGTAAATACAGCTGTAGATGCACTATGCCAAGCTATAGAAGCTTATGTATCCCCAAAGTCTAGTTTGATATCAGATTTATTATCTATTAGATCACTTAAATTAATTAAAGAAGGAATTTATGATATTTATGAAGATGAAGGAAATCTAAAGGCTAGGACGAATTTATCTTTAGGAGCTACTTTAAGTGGAATAGTTATTTCTCAAGCAGGGGTAGGAGCTGCTCATGCTATCTCGATGGTCTTAGGTGCTAACTATGGAATCCCACATGGATTAGGAATTTCTATGGTTTTGCCCTATGTAGTAGAGTATAATTCAATGATAGTAGAGGATAGATATATTGATATAGCAGAAGCATGGGGAATAAAGATAAAAGAGCTAGCTGAGGAAGAGATTATTAATGCTTTAGTTGAAGAGTTAAAAGCTATTAACAAAAAATTTAATATCAAGTCCAAATTAAGAGATTTTAATGTTGAAAAAGATGAGTTATTAGAGCTTGCTAGATTAGCTTGTAGTCATGGTGATATGGAAAATAATCCTCAAGAACCAGAAGTAGAAGAGATTAAAGCAATTTTAGCTAAAGTTTTTTGATTTTAGTCAAACATTTTAAATTAAATATATATTTTTATCTAAGAGAGGAGAGGAATTATGGCTCATAAATTTAATCCTAAAAATAAAGAGAAATTAGATAACCCAGAGCGAAGGAGAACTTTACCACCTAAAGATACTTTATATAACTTAATGTTAGAAGAGGGAGATTATGTAGCAGATATAGGTTGTGGAATAGGCTATTTTACTTTAGCAGCAGCAGAGATAGTTGGTGCTAAGGGAAGAGTATTTGCTCTAGATACTTCAGTAGAGATGTTAGATTATTTAAAAGAAATTATAGAAGATGAAGGTATAGAGAATATAGAGGTTATAAAATCAGAAGAACATAATGCTAATATTTCTGATGAATCTATTGACTTTATGCTAATCTCAAATGTAATGCATGAGGTAGAGGATATAGGTGAGTTTCTAGAAAATTACTTAAATAAAATGAAAGTAAATTCCAAGTTAGCTATTATTGACTGGAAGAAGGTAAAGACTAAAGGAGGCCCACCATATGATGAAAGGATATCAATAGAAGATTTAATAAATATTTTAGAAGATTATAATATAGAATTGCTTAAAAAGGTAGACTTAAGCAATGAACAATATGCTTTAGTAGGGAAGAAAGTATAGTATAAAGCTTAATAGTATTTATATTACAAATATCTCCACTTATATTATTTTACAGGAGTGAAATACTGTAGATAAGAAATATTAGAATTTTAAACTATAAAGGGGGATATAAAAATAACTTTTTTCAATAATTGGGATTTTAATATGTCTTTCTTTCCTAATTTTTATCATGGAGATACAGATATAAGAGATGATCTTAAATTAGAACATGATAGATATCATGTTTATCTCAATGGCAAGTTTGTAGGTGATAAAGTACTTTTAGGGGAAAGTGATAGTATTTTTGATCTTAATAATTATTTAAAGAGGCAGGGATTTAATGATTTTATTTCAGACTTAGAAGGAGATCATTTTCTAATCGAATCTAAAAATTCTGATAGCTATACTCTGATGAAAAGAGATTTAGAAGGACACTTGAGTATTAGGTAGATAATTAAAAGGCCAAGTTTAAACTTGGCCTTTTAATTATGCATGCATTTTAAATTCTATATTATTTTTGAGTAAATTTTCAAACTCTTTTGCAGGTATTGGTTTGCTAAAGAGATATCCTTGAGCTTCATCACATTTATATTCATTTAAACACTTTATTTCATCCCAACTTTCTACACCTTCAGCAACTGTTTTCATGGTTAGTTTATTAGCCATAGCTATAATTGCTGATACAATAGCACTTCTTTTGCTATGATTAGGAAAATTAGTGATAAAAGAGCGATCTATTTTAATTATATCTACAGCAAATTTAACAAGATAGCTTAAAGATGAATAGCCTGTCCCGAAATCATCTAATAAGATTTTAACCTTCATATTTTTAAATTCATTTAGTACAGAGATGGTTGATTCTACATTCTGTATAGCTATACTTTCTGTAATTTCCAGCCCTAATAATTCAGGATTTAATCCAGTCTCATCTAAAATATTATCAACTGTTTCTTTTAAATTAGATTTATGAAATTGCTGGGCAGATAGATTAACAGAAATCTCTATGGGATGATATCCCATATTAATCCAATCTTGAAGTTGCTGACAAGCTTCTTTTAATACAAATGAACCTAAGGGAATTATTAATCCTGTTTCTTCAGCTAAAGGTATAAATTTAGCTGGAGAGATTATACCTTCTTCAGGATGTTCCCATCTTACTAAAGCTTCTGCCTTTTTTATTTTTCCAGTTTTTATATCTATTATTGGTTGATAATATACTGTAAGTTCTTGATTTTCTATAGCTCTTCTTAAGTTGTTTTCCATAAATATTTTTTCGTTAACTTGTAAGTTCATATTATGGTTATAGAGTTGAAAGGATGTTCCTGCATCTTCTTTTGCTTTGTACATAGCTGTGTCTGCATTTTTTAAAAGTGTTTCTTCATCAAGCCCATCCTCAGGATAGATTGAAATGCCTATGCTAGCAGTTAATACAAAATCATGATCATTTATAACAAAAGGATCATCAAATATTTTTATCAAATGATTTATTATTCTTGGAATTTGTAATTTTGCTTTTGTTATTCCTGGTAAGATACCTATAAATTCATCACCACCCATTCTAGCTATGGTGTATCTATTAGGAAGAGTGCTTATAAGTCTATTACTTAATTCTAGAAGTATTAGATCACCAGTTTGATGTCCATACATATCATTAATTAACTTAAATCTATCAAGATCTAAAAAAAAGACTGCAAATCCTTTATGATTATTTTTAGCTATCTCAGCTTCATGAAGAAGTTGCTTATTGAAGAACTCACGATTAGGTAGACCAGTTAAGTTATCATGGAAAGCTTGATATTTTAAAGCTTCTTCAGCTCTTTTATTTTTAGTGATATCTACTCCAATTATTAATGTGTTATTTAGACCCTTATTTTGATTTTTAATTGGTGATACATTCCAAGAAATTAGTTTTTGTTGTTCATTCTTACAAATGATTAGAACTTCATTATCTTTAATTTGTTCATGATTATAATTTTCATGAAAAGTTTGAAGTGCTTTACTTCTATAATCCTTATGTATAAGTGTTTTATAAATATTTTTATTTATAATTTCTTCCGATTGGTAGCCAGTTATTTTTTCAGCATGTTGGTTAAAACTTAGAATTTTTCCATTAGAATCTAAAGTTATAATTATAGTATTAGCAGTATTTATTATATTTTCTGTAAAATTCTTTTCTATAGTTAATTTATCTTTTATTTTATTTACTTTAGTATTATTAATGAGGAGAAGTATGAGAAAGATGAATAAAAATATAATTCCTATAATTCCTTCTTTATAACTATTTAAGTAGTAGGGTAATATATTTTCTTGATTGTAAGGTTGATTTATTACTGAGCTCATATAAATAGAGGGAAAGTAGATATTTTTAAAAAATAATTTATTCTTTTTACTAAATTTCTTATATTTAAATATTGATAATAAGCTTAGAATAATCCGATGATAGCTAAAATTAAATTTCATTTAATTCTCCCCTTCCAAGACATACTAATAGTTAGATTAATCAGTGAATAGATATATAGTGGATCTTTAATTATTTGCTTTCTTTAGTAGTTTGAAAATTAAAAATATATATACTTAATTCTATAATTACTCGATTTTACCTTTAAAAAAGTCTATTTTTTACAATATGCTAGATTAGATAGAGATTATAATTTTAGTAGATGATACAGAATTTTGAGTTAAAATATAAAAAAACGGGAGGTGATCTCCCGTTTTAAAACAAAATTAAGCAATATTATTTTGCATCTCAGTGATGCATTCATTACAAACAATTTTATTTTTAAAGTCTATGGTATCACTAGCATTTCCACAGAAAGTACAAGCAGGCTCATATTTTCTAAATATAATTCTATCATTGTCTACATAAATTTCTAATGGATCTTTTACATCGATACCTAGCGTTCTTCTTAATTCAATTGGAATAACAATTCTACCTAATTCATCTATCTTTCTAACAATACCTGTTGATTTCATTATTTATCTCTCCTTTTGTTATGTTATCTCATTTTGTTTATTTGATTTTTTTATGGTGTCTTGAAGTATTAGATGCTGAGGGTTATAATCTTATAGAGGAGATTTAATAGTAGACCTCTATTAGCAGAAGAAATTTTTAAAGAGTTAATCCTTATTAATTATAACATGAATGATATTAGTTATCAATAGTATAAAAAAACTTTTATAATAATATTGCTAATTTACCAATATAGATAAAAAATATAAATCGATTTAACTAAGAACTAAAAAACTCTTGATAAAGATAAGATTAATTGTTATAATAGTAATTGATAATAATTATCAATTAATTTTGTTTTATATGATTTACCTCCTAAAATTAATAGCATTATTTAGAGCTTAAGGCTAGCAGTAATTACTGCTAGCCTTTTTTTATGTGTGCCTCGTAGATTTAGTAAACAGTAGGTGAAAATCCTATCCATGCTGTTTTCGCCAGTACGGTGTGTGAAATCAACAGTAGCAGGGTGTCTACCGTGAGGTAGAATCTGAAGAGTTTGAGATGAGCAATCAGTCCGGAACAATATGTGAACCAGAGGTGGCATTTAGCTTTGGCGACCCGCCATAAAAACGGGGAAGTCCAATGTTAGCTTGGGGCTCTGTACAAAGGAGAGACAGGTAGCGCTGGTAAATACGTGTAACTGGAAGTGCCCATGTTAGAAAACTAGGTGTGATTAGGGTCGGAATGATTGTAGGGTTTACGTAATTGACCGAGGGAATCTCTAATATAATTCTTTATAGAAATCTATAGAGATAAGTGATGGTATAACTCCAACAGGAAAGCCAGAGTGATGATATATTAGAGTTCAGAAGATATCATAGTAGTGAGAAAAAAAATCAACGAAAGTTGATTATAGCGAAGGATATCTAGGTTATTGAAGTTTAAGATTTGATTACTAATGATATCTTAATTTTGAGTGGTTTAAACACTAGTACTATAGTGGGTTCTAGTAGAATTACAAACAGGAAATCATAACTGTAAAGTATGGATAACCTAGAGAACACCATAACCTAAGTAATGGTAAACTGAGAGGTGCGATTGGTGAGAGCTTAGAGACGTGCTCAGGAGTGCTATGAATATAGGGATTAAGATATTAAGGTGAGACAGGAAGAACTAGTAAGTAGTGAAGTTAGGATAGGTGTTAAAATTTCGAACTCTATATAGTTTGAAGGATAAAATCACAAAGAAATTTCACTTATATATTGCAGGACAAAAAGTACTGGATAATGGTGGCTGTGGTGGAGTTGATAATGTAAGCATAGAAGAGTTTAAAAATAATTACAAGATGAATATGCGAGAACTTCATAGAAACAGCTGATAGAGAATACTTACGAGCCATTACACAGTGTTACGGACGTACATTTCCAAAGGAAATGGAGAAAAGAGACCAACTAGTATTCCAGTAATCAAAGATAGAATTGCTCAACAAGCAGTGAGGCAAGTACTAGAAATATACTTTGAGCGAGAATTTTGTGAATGTTCCTTTGGTTTCAGACCTAATAGGCTGCTCACGATGCGATAGAAAAGATAGAGAAATATAAAGAACAAGGTTACTACTGGGTGGTAGACGCAGACATTAAATCTTATTTTGATACTATAGACCATGAGTTATTAATGGATTTTATAGCGGAATATATAAGTGATGGTTGGGTATTAGATATTATCAGGTCATGGCTGACAATTGGAGTTATGACTGAAGAAGGTAGAGAAGAAACTAGAGAAGGGACACCTCAAGGAGGTGTCATCTCTCCTCTATTAGCTAATATCTATTTACATTACTTTGATAAGAAAATGACTCGTCGAGGTTACAAAATAGTCCGCTTTGCTGACGACTTTGTAATCTTAACTAAAAATAAGCGAAAGCAAAGAGAGAGCGTTAAAAGTTACCCGTAAAATTATAGAGGATGAATTGAAGTTGAAACTTCATCCTCGTAAGACGGTAGTAACTAACTTTTATGATGGATTTGAATTTCTAGGATTCAAATTTCACCATTCTGAATACAAGAGACCTAAAGATAAAGCAATAACAAAATTCAAAAACAAAGTAAGAAAGATTACTAGAAGAACTAGACCTTTTCCTGTAGAAGTAATAATTGCAAAATTAAATCCAGTTTTGAGAGGTTGGGGTAACTATTTCAAGATAGGAAATGTGAAGACTTTGTTTACGAGGTTGGATAAATGGATTAGAATGAGAATGCGTTCGTTTATCGAAAAGAAAAAGGCGATAATGTATCAAAATTATCGCTTTTCAAATAGTTATCTAAGAGATAAAGGACTTCAATCATTACTTACTGATGTGCTCTAATTAAGGGTAAAATATACATCTATGGTAACATAGAGTCGAAGACTTACTCTCTGATAAGGAGCACCAATAACCGAAAGCTGTATACGGGAAAACCGTACGTACAGTTTGACAAGGGGTCCCAGCCGTGAGGCTGGTCCTACTTTATTAACTAATATTCTAAATTTATTAAATTATTATAAGGTTCAAATAAAGCTTTAAAATGATTTATGTTAGAGAGGATATCAAATAGATTAATAATCTATTTAATAAAAGCATTATAAATTGAGAATTATATTAAATAAGAGTAATTTATTTTAAAGTTTATTTCTGTTATAAGGGGGAGTTAGTGATGGATATTAATTCGAGTTTGAATTTATCTGAAGATGACAAAGCAAACAATAAAGCCGTTCCTTTAAAGAGTGATAAAATTTATGATATTTTAATTGTTGGGGGTGGGCCAGCAGGATTAGCAGCTGCTGTTTACTGTATGCGAAAGGGAATTGATACTGGATTAATTACAGAAGATATAGGAGGGCAATTACTTTATACAGTTGATATAGAGAATTATATTGGATATAGATATATTGAAGGAGTACAGTTAGTAGATAAGTTTAAAGCTCAAGTGAAACAATTTGAAATAGGATTTAAAGAAAGGTCTAAAGTTACAGCTATAAATGTTAACGATAAAATTAAAAAATTAACAACTACAGAGGGGCAAACTTACAAAGCAAGAGCACTTATTATTGCAACAGGTAAGGTTTCTAGAACTTTGGGGGTTAAAGGAGAAGAAAGGTTAACTGGAAGAGGGGTTTCCTATTGTGCTACTTGTGATGCCCCATTGTATAAGAATAGAAGAGTAGTAGTTGTTGGTGGTGGGAATTCGGGAATAGAGGCATCTATTGATTTAGCTAAAGTAGCAGAACATGTAACTTTGGTCCAAGACTTAGATAAATTAACAGCAGATCAAGTTCTGATTGATAAATTAAAGCAATTTGATAATGTAGAGATCTTATTTGAACATGAAGTATTAGAAATTAAAGGGGAGCAAATGGTAGAGACTGTTATACTTAGGGATAATAAATCTAGTGAAGAAAAAGAGGTTAATATAAATGGAGTTTTTGTAGAAGTAGGTCTCGTTCCAAATACAGATTTTGTTGCAGATAAGTTGAGTTTGAATAAGTATGGCGAGATAGAGATTGATTGTGGTAGTAAAACTAGTGTTGAAGGAGTTTTTGCAGCAGGTGATGTAACTTCTGTGCCCTTTAAGCAAATTATTATAGCAGCAGGAGAAGGGGCAAAAGCTGCATTAGTAGCCTATGATTATATTTTAAAGTTAAAAGATTAAAGTTATAAGAAAATTAATCACTTATAATTCTGTTTGGGATAGATTTTTATATAAATATGAAAATTCAATTAGAATCTACCACTTCTAAGAATATCAATTACTAAATATTTACCCCTCAGAAGGATATTATTGGATTTTATAGAATATTAAACTTAAGAAGTGTTATTTGTAGTATAAATTAAATTTCTAATGCTCTTTAAATTAATATTATATATTTGGTGGTGGATTGTAATGAAATTAAAAGAAGATGATGGAGTTATTATGGAAGAATCTAATAGGAATAATAAAAAAATAGTGGAAGAATTGTCAAAAGAGAAAGAAATATTAAAATCTATCTTAGAATCTACAGCAGATGGCATATTAGTTACTGATAATAATGGTACTTTTATTGAGTATAATGATAATTTTTGTAAAATGTGGAGAATTGCAAAAGAAGTTATAAAAACAAGTCGAGAGAAAGAAGTATTAGATACTGTAAAAAAACAATTAAAGTATCCAAATAAGTTCATAAAGGGATTAAAGGAAATTGAAAAAAAGGGAAAAGAGAATTTGGATTTTATTATATTTAAAGATGGCAGATTATTTGAGAGATTCTTCCGCCCACTTATGTTTAAAGGTGAACGTTATGGTAATGTATGGAGTTTTAGAGATGTTACAGAGTGTATAAATCTTGAAGATGAGCTAATAAAGAATCAACTTTTATATAAGAAAATAGTTAATAATCTACCTGATGGGATACTAGTACAAAAAGATAGTAAAGTAGTTCTTGCAAATAATGTTGGAGTTAGCTTGAATGGATATGAAGATTTGAGTCAGGTTATAGGAAAAGATATAGTGGATTTAGTTGAATTTCCTGAAGATGTTTTAGCTACAATTTTAGAAGATAGAAAAGAGGTTCAAACAGGGCAGAATGATATTAAGAAGATTGAGCATCAGATTATTAGAAAGGATGGTAGAAAGCTAGATGTTGTAAGTCAGGTCTTTTCTTTTAATTATTCTGGAGAAAGTTATTTAACAACCATCATTCAAGATATAACAGAATCTAAGAAAGTAAAAGAAAAATTGAAGATTAAAGAGCAGATAATAGAAAAATCTTTAAATGCAATTCTTTATACCAATTTAAAAGGTAATATAGTTTACGTTAATGATAGTTTTTTGAAAATGTGGGGCTATGATAATTTAAATCAGGTTGTAGGGCAAGATACTTTAGAATTAGGAATCTGGAATAGTGCTAAATTTGTGAGAGAAACAAGAAAGACTTTACATAATAAAGGTTATTGGATAGGTGAAACTATAGCTAGAAGTAGGGAAGGGATTAAATTTGATGTACTCCTCTTTGTTAATCTAATTAAGGATGAATTGGGTAAGATAATTGGTCAAGCAGCCTCTATTATTAATATTTCAGAGATAAAGAATACTGAAAATGAGTTAAAGAAGAGCCGAGAAAAATACAAGAAACTTTTGGAATTACTCCCTGAAGGAGTTGTTATTATTGATGAAGGAAGAATTGCATTTGCTAATAAAGCTTGGGCAAAATTATTAGGAGTTGAGGATACAAAAGAACTTATTGGAGAAGAAGAAAATAATTTATTGCAAATTCATCCTAATTATAAAGAGATTGCAGCTAAAAGATTGAAAAGGGTTATTGAAGATAGAAAATTGTCTCCATTTTTGGAACAGAAGTTTATCAGAAAATCTGATAATCAAATCTTAAATCTAGAGTTAGCTGGAATTCCACTTATTCATGAAGATAAAACTGCAATTATGTCTGTTGTGAGGGATATATCAGAAAGGAAACATTTTGAAAAAGAATTAAAGAAGAATAAAGAACTATATCATTTACTTATTGAATTACTACCTGATGCTATATTTTTATTTAAAGAAGATAAAGTTGTTTTAGCTAATCAAGAAGCTTTAAAATTGATTAATTGTGATAATATTGAAGAAATTTTTGGGGTATCATTCGAAAAATTATTAAATGGAAATTTAATTGAAGTTCATCCCGATTATAAAGAGGATGTTATTAAACGTAGAGAAAAATTACTGAAGGAAGAGACTAGTATAGAATTTATGGAGGAAAAGTTTATTCTTGCTGATGGTAGTATAATTGATACTGAAGTTGGTGGTGTCTCTTTTTTTCATGAAGATGATATATATATAATTACTGTTGTAAGAGATATAAGTGAAAGAAAGAAAGCTGAAAAATTACAGAAGAAGATTATTAAAGAAAAATTAAAGTTAAAAGAGATTGAAGAGTATAATAAACTTAAAACACAATTTTTCGCCAATATATCCCATGAATTAAGAACACCTTTGAATATTATACTTTGTGGTTTACAAATGCTGGATAGTTCAAAAGGTGAAAAATTAGCAGATCTTAATAATAGTTCAAGATTGAAATATAGAAAGATGATTAAGCAGAATTGTTATAGACTATTAAGAATAATTGGCAATTTAATTGATATAACCAAATTAGATGTTGGATTCTTAAAGATGAATTTTTCTAATTATAATATTGTAAGTGTTGTTGAAGATATTGCCTTATCAGTAGCTCAATATGCTGCAACTAAAGATATAAACTTAATCTTTGATACTGAAGTTGAAGAGATAATAATAGCTTGTGATTTAGATAAGATTGAAAGAATTATTTTGAATTTACTATCAAATGCTATTAAATTTACAGACCCAAAAGGTTTTATTTTTGTTAACATTTATAAGAAGAGTGATGATGTAGTCATATCTATTAAAGATACTGGTATAGGTATTCCTAAGCCTAAGTTAGATGATATTTTTGTAAGGTTTAAACAAGTAGATGAATCTTTAAGTCGAAGTCATGAGGGTAGTGGGATTGGACTATCTTTAGTAAAAGAGCTGGTTGAAAAGCACAATGGTACTATATCTGTAGATAGTGAGTATGGGAAAGGAACAGAATTTATTATAGAATTACCTATTAAGGTGATTAGTAAGGAAGATGGTATAGAACAGGTAGTTAATTATGATAAGACTGATGAAATAGTTGAAATGATAAATATAGAATTTTCTGATATTTACTCTATTGATTTAATGTAATTAATTCTAAATAATAGTTGATGTAGAGGAATCAAGAGGGATTATCCCTCTTGATTTTTTTATTCTACAGTAATTTTTTTATTTCCCTCCCATTGGCCGTGTAAATTGCATAGTTCATAAGCTCTTAGGGTACAAGATTCTTCTAATTTAATTTTAAATGTTACCTCGGGTTTCATTTCAGGAGTAAAATTAGCTCTACCTAAATGATAGTACTCAGCATATAAATCAACATATTGAATAAAATGACCTGGTTCTACTGGATGATCAATTTCTCCCATTTTAATAGTAATATCAAAAAATTCTCCTTTTTTAACTTTATCTGGTGCAGTTATTACTGGAATGTGTTTTTGTTCTAGAACTGTTTTGTTATTTGGATCATCAGCTTGTTTAACTTCATAATACTTCATTATCATTCCTCCTTGGTTTTATAACTTACAATGTACAATTTATAATTGATAATTAAAATTTGAAAAAGTATAAGTTAATTTGGTAAATATAAATTGAACTACTGTTTTGTTTAAAAAATACAAAGACTTCTGTGCAGCAGATTAACAGAAATTCTAATAATTAAAGGTAAAAGAATAGCTTAATATTTGAGAATTATTTTTGTTTAAATTCACTTAAAAGTACCTACCAATCGTTTTTTTCGATTTTGATCTACGAAGTTGAAAAAGGTAATTCTACAGGGAATATTAAAAGATACTCTTTTGTGATATTTTGATTTTTAATTAATAACTCTTTAACTCAGTCTTAATAAAGTATATCGGCTGTTATTAAGATATTTAAACTTGATTGTACATTGTGAATTCTAAATTAATATAATCTCTATTTACGAAACCCTTTAAATTGTTCCTTAATAGATCCAGAGATTGGATATTTATCTGGAGTAGCATAATTGAAATTTCACAGACACTTACATATTCTAGACCATAATCTTTGTTACTATCTACGGCTCCTCTGGCTTCATTTAGAAATAGTTTTGAACGTATCTTTTCTGCTTTTGATACATAGTTAAAAGATCTAAGTGCATCTTTCTTTTTTCCTTTTCCTCCGAAGGTTGAACGAAGGTTTTGAGCAATAATTTAATCGTGTACCAAAATGATATTCTCCTTTATTTTTTATGATAATTTATACTTATTTATTATAATAACCAGAAGAGTATTTTTTATGTTTTATAATTTTTAAGAATTTTATATTTTTGTACAACCTATATTTGTTTACTCAAATTAGTAATGAACTATTTTTGGAATTAATATATATAGGATGAAACAGAATTCTTAATAGATAATAGTTTATATTTGGGCATATTGCTTTTTCTTGACAATATGACATCACTTTATTATAATAGTAATAAGAATGATTACTAACAATTTCGGAAGGGGAGCTAAAATTATGGGAAGTGAAGGTTATCATGAAGCAAATTTACCTGAAGAAGTAAAAGAATTTCACCGGATGATTCAAAGTGTAATCGAAGAACTGGAGGCTGTAGATTGGTATAATCAGCGGGCGGCTGCTACTAAAGATCCACAAATTAAAGCAATAGTAGAACATAATCGTGATGAAGAGATCGAACATGCTTGCATGGGATTAGAATGGTTAAGGCGCAATTATCCTCAGTGGGATGAGTACTTGCGTGAGTTTTTATTTACAGAAGGAGATATTACTGCAATAGAAGATGATGAGGAAGAGGATAGTGAAGATTTAAGTACTTCTAGTGACAATTCTCTAGGTATAAATAATTTAAGATAATCTCAATAAGGAGGAGATACTATGAGTAATCTAAAACGTTCATTAGCTCCAATAACTGAAGAAGCTTGGCAATTTATTGACCAAGAAGCAAGAGAAAGATTAGCGATAAAGTTAAAAGGGCGTAAATTTGTTGACTTTGTAGGTCCTAAAGGGATTGAATTTGCTGCTGTTAATACTGGGAGACGAGTAGTATTAAATGATTCTTCTGAAGATGGAATTTCTTATTCTAAACGTCATGTCCTACCTTTGATCGAGTTAGAGGTTCCCTTTACAATGAAAGTGGAGGAGATAGATTCTTTAGTACGAGGAGCTGAAGATGTTGATACCGACTCTTTAGCAGAAGCTGTAAAAAAGATTGCTACAGCAGAGAATAATGCAATTTTTTATGGTTTAAATGAGGCAAAAATTAATGGTATTTTAGATGAATCACCTTATGATATAGTTAATATTGGAGAAGAGGGATTAGTTTCAGCAGTTGCTGAAGGAGTACAAAACTTGATTAAAGAAGATGTAGAAGGACCTTATTCTTTATTGTTAGGTCCAGATGTCTATTCCTTATTATATAAATTAGATGATAAAGGTTATCCTATTAAGAAGAGATTAGAAGAACTTTTAGAGGGAGAAGTAGTTCCTGTTCCTGAGTTAAAGAATAAAGGTTTATTAATTTCAAATCGTGGAGAAGATTTCAAGCTGATTGTTGGTCAAGATATGTCTATTGGTTTTAAAGAACAGAAGGGTGAAGAGATAGAATTTTTCTTAACTGAATCCTTTACATTTAGAATTGATGCTCCTGAAGCAGCTATTGTTTTAGAATAAGATTAGTATCTTAATATCTAATAAAAAGCAATTCACATTAATGTGAATTGCTTTTTATTAGATTGTGACAAATTTGTATAAATAATTTTAATTTTTATGATAATAATCTATATAATATCAAGTTAGCAATATCTAAAAAATTAATGCAGTATTTTATATTATGTTATATTTTTTTAGAATAATGAGTACAATAACAGAGATGTCTGCTACTTTTATTAACAAGGAGCATTCCTGTAATAAATAAATATCTAGATAGACAAAAAGAGCACCTCCTGATATAATACGGGGTATCTAAAAGATCCCTAAATAAAAAGGAGGTACTCATAAAATGAATTATAATCGAAATCGTAAAATAATGCAAGTAAAAACTTCAACTTTAGTGATTGGGGTTGATATTGCAAAGAAAAAGCATGTTGCAAGAGCTCAAGATTATCGTGGTATTGAATACGGAAAAGCGTTAGCTTTTCAAAATTCAAAAGAAGGATTTGATAACTTTTCAAAGTGGATGTTTAAATTAAAAGATCAATATGAGAAAGAAGATATAATAGTTGGAATGGAGCCAACAGGTCATTATTGGTTGAATTTAGCTCAACTTTTAAGATGCAAGGAAATAAAGTTGGTATTAGTCAATCCAAGTCATACAAAGAGAAGTAAAGAGTTAGATGATAATTCTCCGACAAAGAATGATAAGAAAGATGCTAAAGTAATAGCTCAATTAGTTAAAGATGGGCGCTATTCAGAGCCTAATATACCAGTTGGTGTTTATGCTGATGTTCGTGTAGCAATGACCCATATGGAAAGATTAAATAAAGATTTACAACGGGTAGTAGGAAAGATACATCAGTTTATTGATAAGTATTTTCCTGAATATTTAACAGTATTTAAAGGTTGGGATGGAAAGGCGTCTTTAGTTACACTAAAGACATTTCCTCTGCCGTCTGAAGTAGTAAAAATGACACCAGAAGAAATAGTTTCAATTTGGAAGAAAAAAGTTAAAAGAGCAGTTGGAATAAAACGAGCTAAAAAGCTTATAAGAGCTGCTGAAAATTCAGTAGGTTTAACTGAAGGAGCTGAAATAGCAAAGTTTGAATTAAATTATTTCTTAGATCAATATGAAAATATAACAAATCAAAGCGAAGAATTAACCAATAAAATAGAAGAGTTATTAAAGAAAGTACCAGGTTCAGAATCAATGTTAAGTATCAAAGGGGTAGGAATAAAGACAGTAGCAGGATTTATTTCAGAAGTTGGAGATATAAATAACTATGAACATCCACGACAAATACAAAAGCTAGCAGGGTTGAATTTAATGGAAAATAGTTCAGGCAAACATAAGGGAAGAACTTGTATTACTAAAAGGGGAAGAGCTAAATTGAGAGCTTTACTATATAGAGTGATGCTGCCTCTGGTAGCAAAGAACGAAGAGTTTAAAGCACTTCATGAATACTACACAACTCGCTCTGAAAACCCTTTGAAGAAAAAGCAATCCCTAGTAGCTTTATCATGCAAATTAATTAGAGTATTATTTGCCTTATGGAAAAAGCAAGTGAAATATGATAGTGAAAAATTATTTAGAGATATTAAGCGTTCAAATTTACAGGAAGCTGCTTAAAGATATTTAAAGTAAATTATTGGAATGTAAATTTTATAATATAAATCAATTATTTATGTTTGTTTTTCTTAGAGTAAGTACTTTGAAAAAGGAAGACTGGAAGAGCTGGAATTAATTTTTTCAATACGGGCATAGACCCTGACAAGGAGCATATCCAGCCTCCACCCATGGATAGGTAGAACGAAGGAATGTAGGGACATAGATCCTGGGAGATATGGGAGGTTAAACTACCATGGAGATGTGGAGTTCCAATAAGCGACCATATTTTTTAAAATAATTGTTAAGTTTTTGGGGTTAGTTTATCCTTTCAATTCCAAATATTAATTGGTTTTAATAATTAAATCCATATTCCTTTTTTATAAGAAAACGAAATTCTAAGAATGAATGAGCATGAGTGAGATAAATTTAATTTATAGAGGGAGGGAAGTCAATGGATTTAAATTTAGTAATTGCCGGAGAGGCTGGTCAGGGTTTAAATACCCTTAACTTCATTTTAAGTAAAATTTTCTTTAAGCATGGTTATAATATCTATTCAACTAAGAATTATGAATCTAGGGTTCGTGGTGGACACAATTTTATGAAAATAAGAATCGGTGATGAGGAGATTACTGGTCCAAAGGATGAACAAGATATCTTATTAGCTTTAAATAAAGCTGGTGTAGAGATTCATCAGGACTTTGTTAAAGATGATGGGATTATGATTTATAATGGAGAATCCTATCAGGGTGAATTAAGAGAAAATAATAAAGATAAGGAAATTTTCACCTTAGAAGCTGCTTTAATTGCTCAAGATATTGGAAATGGAAGAGTGGCTAATACTGTCTTTGTAGGAGTTGTACTTAAATTATTAGGTTTAGATTTAAAGATTGCTGAAGAGGTATTAGAGGAATATTTCAGACGTGCTGAGGATATTAAGCAGATGAATATAGAAGCATTACGTAAAGGTTATGAAAAGGCAGAGGTAGCTAAGACTAGAATAGAGTTGCCTAAGGTAGAGAGTAATGATAATCAGATATTAATTAATGGAAATCAAGCTATAGGAATGGGAGCAGCAGTTGGTGGAGTTAAATTCTATTCTGCTTATCCAATGACTCCTGCAACTGGAGTAATGAATTATTTAGCTAAAAGGCAGAATGACTTGGGTATAGTAGTAGAGCAAGCAGAAGATGAGATTGCTGCTATTATGATGGCATTAGGTGGTTCTTATAGTGGTGTTAGGTCTATGACTGGAAGTTCTGGTGGTGGTTTTGCATTAATGACTGAAGCGGTAAGTTTTGCTGGGATTGCAGAACTTCCTTTAGTTATTGTTGATGTACAGCGACCTGGTCCAGCAACAGGATTGCCTACACGAACAGAGCAGGCAGACTTATTATTTGCTGTTAATGCAGGACATGGTGATTTTCCAAAGATGGTTATTTCAGTAAGAGATGCTGAAGATGCATTTTATCAAAGTTTTAGAGCTTTAAATATAGCAGAGAAATATCAAATTCCCGTTATTTTATTAAGTGATCAATTTTTAGCAGATGCTGAAGTTAATGTAGATGCATTTGATCTAGATTCTCTTGAAATCTATAATGGATTTATTTCAGATGATGAAGCTAAGAATATGAGTGATTATAAGCGATATCAATTTACTCCAGATGGAATATCACCAATGGCATATCCAGGACAATTAGATGATGATATAGTACTAGTTGACAGTGATGAACATGATGAGGATGGTCATATTATTGAAGATGCAGAAACAAGAGTCAAGATGGTAAACAAAAGATTTGATAAGGTTGATAAATTAATCTTAGATGATTTAGAAGAACCTGAATATATAGGTCCAGATGACGCAGCTTATTTATTAATAGGATGGGGATCTACCTATGGCCCATTACAGGAAGCTAGAAAATTATTAGAAGAGGATGGATATGAGGTTGCTCTCTTATCTTTTGGAGATGTTTGGCCACTTCCAATTGAAGAGCTAGAGGATAGAATTTATGATAAAGTATCGATTATGGTTGAAAATAATGGAACAGCTCAGTTTTCTCGCTTAATTAGTTCTGAAACTGGTATTATGATAGAACATGAACTTGTGAAATATGATGGACGTCCTTTTACTGGTCGAGAAATTTATGAAGCTGTTAAGGAAGAGGTGATGGATTAATGGTAAACCCAGAGATTTATGAACCTAATCGAGAGACAGCTTGGTGTCCAGGGTGTGGTGATATTCCTTTACGCAAATGTTTAGCTGAAGCTCTAGCAGAGTTAGAACTTAAACCCTCACAAGTAACAATGTTTACAGGGATTGGACAGGCAGCTAAGATGCCTCATTATATCAAAGTCAATGGATTCAATGGATTACATGGGAGAGCATTACCTCCTTCTATGGGTATGAGAATTGCTAACCCTGAGATGAAGGTTATTGTAGAATCAGGAGATGGAGATACTTATGGTGAAGGTGGTAATCATATTCTTCATAATATCAGACGTAATCTTAATATCGCTCATTTTGTTCATGATAACCAAATTTATGGTCTGACTAAAGGGCAAGCTTCGCCTACTACAGGTCATGATATTACTACTTCAACTCAACCTAACGGAATTACAGCTAATCCTTTTAATCCAATTAAATTTGCAGTTGCTATGGGAGCAAGCTTTGTAGCTAGAAGCTTTGTTGCTAAGAAAGAACATCTAAAAGAAATGATGAAAGCAGCTTTAAATCATCGAGGTTATGCTTTGATAGATATTTTGCAACCTTGTGTTTCCTTTAATAAGGTTAACACTTATCAATGGTATACGAAAAGAGTTTATGAATTAGATGCTGATTATGATCCAAGTAATTATGAATTAGCCTTAAAGAAATCAGAGGAGTGGGGCGAAAAAATTCCATTAGGAATAATTTATAAGAATGAAGATATGCCAATCTTTAGAGACAAGCATCCTCAAATAGGGGATAAGGCATTAGTCAAGGAAAAGACTAAACCTAGCGATTTTAAAGATTTGATCGAAGAGATGAAATAAGATTATCAAGGGAAAGTTATAAAAAAGTAGTAGGGAACTCCCTACTACTTTTTTATATTATATGATGATGTTGTTTATTAAAAGATTATACTGATACTTCTCCTTTAATTGGAAGATGAGGGGTATATTCTTCTAGATGAATGTCTTCATAAATCATTTCAAGAGATGCCTAACACTAGAGTTTAACTTTAGCTTAGGTAGTTTTCTAGGTTCTAATTCTATATAATTTATCTATGTATATATTCTGCTATCTTAAGTTATTCTTTCATAGATATGATAACTATAAGTGTATGGATTATCTGTATCTTTAATAGCATTTTTCTCTGATGTTTTCTTCCATTTATTCCAATCTATTTTAGGAAAGAAGGTATCTCCTTCAAATTCATGATCTATTTTTGTTATATATAGTCTATTTACATAGGGAAGAAATGACTTATAGATTTCTGCCCCACCAATAATAAAGATTTCTTCATTACTATTAATGAAGGTGTTTAATATCTCATCAATTGAATGCATTATCTCACAACCATCTATTGAATAATCAGTATTGCGAGTTAATACTATATTTCTACGATTCTTAAGTGGCTTTCCAATTGACTCAAAGGTTCTTCTACCCATAACTATAATATGTTTACTTGTAAGCTTCTTAAAGTAAGATAAGTCAGCAGGAAGATACCATGGCATTTTATTTTTCTTTCCAATTAATTGATTTTTATCCATGGCTGCGATTATTGATAAGTTCATAGCTCCACTCCTTTATAATTTTAATTATGCTTATATTACGATATATTTTATCATAATTAGATATAATTATGAAATTTATCCGATGACTAAGCGACTCTAACACTGATTCTTCAATAGATATAATTAATATTTTATACTCAAAGTAAGTATCTTAAGAAGTGTAAATAGTTGTACTTGATTGTATAGTAGAATAATAGCGTGAAATTTATAAAATTAGAAAAGAACTTGCCTAAAGGACAAGTTCTTTTGACTAATTTCTAATATTCATAATAGGTAGTGCCTCTCTAACTTGATTAAGAACTTTTTTAGATATTAGAGATGCGATTATACAAAGCAGCAAATCACCAGGGATTGGAAGTAAAAACCCAATTTTTATTGCTTTAGCTAGACTAATAGTAGTTCCAGTTATAAAATTTAGATTAAGATAGAGATAAATTACACCAAATAGATAAACTATAGCTAAGCCAGCTAAATTAGCTAGGAAAAAGTTAATAAAATTTTGTTTTTTTAAATTTTCAATGATTTTACCAATTATATAAGCAGCACTTGCAAAACCTAGTAAATATCCAAAGGTGGGTTGTAAGATATAACCAGGTCCTCCACCTTGGGTAAAAATAGGAATACCTATTAAGCCAATTCCCAAATAAACTAATTGACTAATTAAAGCTAGCTTACTACCCAATAAACTACCTGCAAAAAATACAAATAAAACCTGTAATGTAAAAGGTACATAAGGAATAGGGATTTTAATAAAAGCCCCTACTGCTGTTAAAGCAGCAAATAATGCAGCTAATACAAGATCTTTAGTTTTAATTTTTATCACTCCAGATTAAATAATAATTTTAATTTTTTGACTTTGTAATAGGAACAGCATCTTCTATTCTATTAATAACTTCTTTAGATATTAAAGCTGATATTATAGCTTTGATAATATCAAAAGGCAAGAAGATTAAGAATCCGCCTACTAACGCTTGAGTAATTGGATATGTTTTGCCTAAATAGAAGTTAAGAACTATGTACAGATGAGCTACTCCAAAAAGGTAAAAGACAACAAGTCCAGCTAAATTGGATAAAATAAAGTTCTTGAAATTCTTTTCTTTAGCTTCGATCAATTTTCCAATTACATAAGCACCTATTGCAAAACCAATTAGATAGCCAAAGGTAGGCTGTAATACATAGCTTGGTCCTCCTCCTTGAGTAAAGATAGGGATACCAATTAAGCCAATAAAGATATAAACTAATTGACTAAGTAAAGCTAGTCTAGCTCCTAATAAGTTTGCTGCAAAAATAACAAATAAAGGTTGTAGACTGAAAGGTACTCCAAAAGGTGTTGGTATTTTAATAAAAGCGCCGATAGCAGTAAGTGCTGCAAAAAGGGCTACTAGTACCATTGATTTAGTGTTGGTCTTCATAGTAATTTCCTCCTTTAAGAAAATATTAAAATGATATGTTAACCAAAAAAATTGATGGTTAACAACAAAAATATTATAACAGAATATTACGATTTTTGTCAATGTATTTTAAATATTGAATTAGAGTTTTTATCTTTATGAAGCTAATAAGTTAATTAATAAAAACCCACTAATCTTTTGGCCTTATTTGTAAATAAATGAATATAACAATAACTAAAAGAGTAAATTACACCAAAAACTGAGATAATGAAAATCATTATCAAAAATAAACCAAAAAAATTAAATTTTTACTTATTAAAAAAAGGAATTGTTACTAATAGTATCTAATATAATATATAAAGGAAAATATCTTTGCAGAAATTATTTTTTATAGGGGATATGCAGGATATTCTATTTAGATTAATTTAGGAGGTAAAGTAATGAGAGCAAAAGAAATCAAAAAAGATATATATTGGGTAGGAGGTATAGATTGGGATTTAAGAGATTTCCATGGGTACTTAACTCAAAGGGGTTCTACATATAATGCCTATCTAATTATTGATGAGAAGGTTATACTAATAGATACTGTTAAACATTATCTATATGATGAAATGATAGAGAGGATTTCTAGTATTATAGATCCATCTAAAATAGATTATGTAATATCTAACCATGTAGAGATGGACCATTCTGGTGGATTGCCACAATTGATGAAAGTTGCTAAAAATGCTAAACTTATCACATCTCCAAAGGGAAAAGCTGGTTTAGAGGCACATTATGATAGTAAAAATTGGAACTTTGAGGTTGCTAAGCCAGGAACAGAGTTAAATATAGGTCAAAGGACTTTAAACTTTGTTTTAACCCCAATGGTACATTGGCCAGATAATATGGTAACATATTTACCAGAGGAGAAAATTTTATTTTCTAATGATGCTTTTGGCCAACATTATGCTAGTTCAGAGAGATTTGCTGATCAAGCAAGCTTTGATATTGTAATGGAAGAAGCTAAAAAATACTATGCAAATATTGTAATGCCTTATGGAAGGCAGGTACAAGGAGTTTTAGAAAAGGCTAAAGGTCTAGAGATTGATATAATTGCACCATCCCATGGTGTTATTTGGAGAAGTTTTGTAACAGAAATTATGGAGAAGTATCAAAAATGGTCAGCTAATGAAACTGACGAAAAAGCATTGATAATTTATGATACGATGTGGAAGTCTACTAAGAAGCTTGCTTATGCTATACAAGATGCTTTTGAAGGCAAAGGGATTAGTACAAAGATGATGAATTTGGATGTAAATCATAGGTCAGATATAATTACAGAGGTTTTAACAGCTAAATACATCTGTGTAGGATCACCTACTTTGAATAATAATATGTTACCATCAGTAGCAGCCTTTTTAACTTATTTAAAAGGTTTAGCACCTAAGAACAGAATAGGATTAGCTTTTGGTTCTTATGGATGGGGGGGACAGAGTATTGGACAGGTTGAAGATGTATTAGCTGATTGTAGGTTTGAACTCCTTGATCAAATCAAGGTTCAATATATACCTGACGAAAGTCAGTTAAAAGAAGTCACAGATAATTTAAAGGAGGAGATTTAATAATGGCAAATCAATTAAGAGAGATTTACAAATGTGAGCACTGTGGAAATGTTGTGGAATTTGTTCAGGCTGGTCCAGCTCCTTTAGTATGTTGTGGAGAAAATATGGTTAAATTAGAAGCTCAGACTGAAGATGCTGCTAATGAAAAGCATGTACCAGTTGTAGAAGAGGTTGAAGGTGGAGTAAAGGTAACTGTTGGAACTACTTTACATCCAATGACAGAAGAACATTTAATTAGATTTATTGAGGTATTAACTGAAGATAAGGTTCTTCGTGCTGAGTTGAAGGCTGGAGATAAGCCAGTTGCAGAATTTAAAGTTTCTAAAGATGAGATAGTTGAAGTTAGAGAATTCTGTAATATTCATGGTTTGTGGAAAGCATAGTAAAGTAGTAACTAGTAATGAGTGACAAGTAACCAGTAAAAAAAGTAAGATAGTAAGAAGTGTTAGTAATAAAGGTTAGTAAGTATAAACTTGGAGGATGATAATTATGGCTAGTGTAAAAGGAACAAAAACTGAAAAGAATTTATTAAAGGCATTTGCAGGAGAATCTCAAGCAAGAACTAGATATACATACTTTGCTTCTCAAGCAAAAAAGGAAGGTTATCGCCAAATTGCTAATATATTTTTAGAAACTGCCAGAAATGAAAAAGAGCATGCTAAAAGATTCTTTAAGTTCTTAGAAGGTGGAGATGTAGAGATTACTGCTGCATATCCAGCGGGAGTTATTGGAACTACAGAAGAGAATCTAGAAGCAGCAGCTGCTGGGGAGAATGAAGAGCATACTGAATTATATCCTCATTTTGCTGATGTAGCTGAAGAAGAAGGATTTGCTGAAATTGCTGCAGTATTTAGAAAGATTGCTGAAGTAGAGGTAGAACATGAGAAGAGATACTTAAAGTTATTAAAAAATGTCAGAGAAGAAAAAGTATTTGCTAAAGATGAAACTGTAAGGTGGAAGTGTGACAACTGCGGATATGTACATGAAGGAGAAGAAGCACCTAAGAAGTGTCCTGCTTGTGCACATCCTCAAGAATTCTTTGAATTAAAAGAAAAAAATTATTAATAAATTAATTTGTAAAAGGTTGAACTCTCTAGAGGGTTCAACCTTTTTTATTTATCAACTAAATCTCCTGATTTATCTAATATAAAAGTGCAAAACTGTGTGCTAGCACACAGTTTTATTATTCTAAGTATTATAAAATTAACTATATAAGTTAGAAAGTAGCTAAAAATTTATTTAGATCCTTTCGATTATACCTATCGGAGTTATGTTTATTTAAGAAAGGAAGGAGAGAAAAATGCTAGTAAGTCAAAATTTAGAAGAGGGATTAAAGAAAAGATTCTGTAGGGATGTTAGCAATTTTGATTTTTTTCTTTATTTATTAAATAAAATTCAAAGTTCAGATCAAGCTTTGTATCAACATAGCTTGAATGTATATAATTATTCATTACTTATTGGTGTGAACTTAGAATTATCCAGAAAAAGGCTTAAAGAATTAGCTTATGCAGCCTTATTTCATGATATAGGCAAACTAGATATCCCAAAGCAAATTTTAAATGAAGCAAGTAAATTGAGTACAAAAGAGTATCAAATAATTAAAGAACATCCAATTAAAGCTTCTAAATTTTTGAATGAAAGCAATAACTTAAAAAAGGTTGAAACTATAATTCTTCAACATCATGAACGTTATGATGGTAGTGGTTATCCTTATGGAGTTTCTAAAGAAGATATTTTGTTAGATGCTAGAATCTTGGCCATAGCTGATTCTTTTGATGCCATGACTACTGATAGATGTTATAAAAAAGGCTTAGGTGTGGTAGAAGCAATACTTGAGTTAGAAAGTTATGCTGGAAGTCAATTTGATCCTGGTTTAGTAAATTTATTTATAGGAATTTTAAAAGAATATTATGATTTGTAAGATAATATAGAAAAAAACAAAAATATAGATTAACAAATAAAAGTGTGATAAAAATCACACTTTTATTTGTTTTTTGAATGTTTTCAATAAAGGATCTAGTAGAGTTGATTTATTTTATATAATACAGTGCAAAAGAAATAAAATTTTAAAATAAAAGTGGTTTATTTTCCAAAAAAGAGAAAGGAAAAAGCTATTATATCAAGAAATAATAAAGTATATAATAATAAGTTTATATAATCAAGCCCTAGCAATACATATTTGTAATAATATTTGATCTTATTGATTATATTTCTTTAATGTTAATAGAAAGAGGTGATAACTTGAACAATTCAATCTCAATAGATAATAAAGGAAGTAAATTAAAGAAGATTAATAATATTTTAGATAATAATGTAGAGTTATTAGAGAAAATGATATCTAAGACTGAAGAATTTTATGGACACATTTCAGATAAATTACCAGAGATTGAAGAGGAGATTGATGGGACCATTGAAGAGACTGAATTATTAATTAATTACTTTATAGAAAATAACCATAGAGAATCTAGGTCAGCTAATTTTAAAATATCAGAAATTTTAGAAAATTTACAATCAAGAATTGCTAAAGTATATGAGGTTTTATCCTCAAGGTTTGAGGTTACCCATAGCTTAGAAGGGTTCATTAACAAAAGCGATGATGAACAGGCTGAATTTGTGAAATTATTAAATTTAATTCAAGAGTTAGAAGAGGTGTTAAATGATTTAGAAATTTTATCGATTAATGCAATTATATTTTCGGCCAAAACAGGAAGAGAAGGAGCTGGCTTTAGGGTAATATCAAATAAAATTAAGCAATTAACGAGCAATATCAAGGATAAATATCAACTTATTCAAGTAAGTATTTTAGAGTTGCAAAAATGGTACAAAAGTTTTGAAGGTGATTTAGAAGAATTAACTTCTTCTGAAGAAGAGGTGGCTAATAACTATAGTCTCGAAAGCCAAGAAATTTTTTCTGCTGTTTTAGATTCTTTATCAGGAATTTCGAAGTTATTGAAGGACTTTATGGATCATATCAAAGAGGTAGTAGAACCAATCTATGATATTATTATTTTATTACAGAACCAAGATATTATTAGACAGAATTTAGAAAATTTAATCGAGATTACTCAAAGTATGAAGGAAGAGATTGATAAATTAAATAGTAATGATTCCATTGATGAAAATCTAGATATCTTAATCTTTCTTAATGAAGTTTCTAATCTTTCCAAAAAGTTAAGTTCTAATATATTAAAACAATTAGATGACTCTTTATTTGAAATTAATAATAAATTCAATAAAATTAATTCAGATTTAATAGGTCTTGAGAAAGATGGTGAGGAGATAACTTCATTTCTAATTGAAGATAATAATAAAGAAGAGAAAAAAGATATGATAAGTATTGAGAGAATATATGAAAATTTAGATGAGTTTATCAATAAACTAGGAAAAAAATTAACTAAGATTGAAGGTAGATATTATAGTTTGGCAAAAAACGAAGGTGATTTTTATGATAATATGAAAGCTATTGAAGAAAGCTTTTATGAAACCAACAATATAGCTAATCAATTTACCAAGATTAAATTTTTAGCTAAAATTGAATTTTCTAGAATAACTAATAATAAACATTCCTTTGTTACAGATATAGAGTCCATTATAGAACAATTTATAGCTTCTAGTAATCATAATGATGAATTATATCATGAGTTAAAAGAGGAACTAGAAGATAACTATAGTCATTTTATAGAGTTGGCTATGAATAATCAGAAGTTAATAAAAAAATCTAATCAATTGATAGGACAATCAAAAGAAGACCTATTTTTGACTAAGAAGTTAATCAAAGAAGCAGTTCAAGGATTAAATAAAGCAATTAATAGACTCTTCTTGGAGGTTAAAGGTGTAAATAAAGAGATAGGAGATTGCTTTACTTTAAGAGAAGTAGGGGAAGAAGTTATAAAATCTTTAGAAACAATTCAAAGAGAAGTAGTAGAAATAAAGGACTACTATCTAGCCAAGATAGGTAAGAGTAACTGGAATAGCAATAATGAAAAATTAGAGAAGTTATTAGACAAATTTACAAGTTATATTGAGAGAAAGACAGCACAAGACGAAATGGTAGATTTAGAAGTTGATGTGGGAAGCGCGGGAGGAGAATTAACTCTATTTTAGAGAAAAAATAGAGTAATTAACTAAATTATAAGAGAGTAGTAAAATAATACTTATTATTAAGTAAAGGGGGTGTAGCTAGTGGTAAAAGAATTAACCTTAGAATTACCTAAAGAGTTAACTATATTTACTATATATCCCTTTAAAGAAGAAGTAATCAGTAAATTAGAAGAGAAAAAGAATTTAATCTTTGATTGTTATCAAGTTGAAAGGCTTGATGCTGCAGGAATTCAACTGCTCTTATCTTTAGAGAAAACATTTTTAAAGGAAAAGATTAGTCTCAAATTGGATAATATTAGTAAAGAAATCGAAGAAACATTGAAATTATTAGGAGTCAATGAAATTTTAGATTATGAAATGAGAGAGGAATGATATTCAATGTCCAAAAAAATATTAGTTGCAGACGATTCCAAAACAGTACGTTCATCAGTTAAATATACTTTAACAAAGGAGGGGTATGATGTCATATTAGCAGAGGATGGACAAGATGCTTTAGATAAATTAGCAGAGAATAGTTCAATTAGTGAAAGACCTAAAATGATTATTACTGATGTTAATATGCCAAAGATGGACGGAATCACCTTTACTAAAGAAGTAAAGAAGGATAGAAATTTTAAATTTATTCCAATTTTAATTCTGACAACAGAATCTCAGGATAAAATGAAGGAAGAAGGAAAGCAAGCAGGAGCAGCCGGTTGGTTAGTAAAACCATTCAATCCAGAGCAATTAATAGGTGTAGTTAAGAAGTTTGTTCGTTAGGAGGTGTAAAGATGGGGGAAGAAGCTTTAGTAAATATTTTCATTGAAGAGGCAAAGGAAATATTAGGAGAATTGGAAATAGACTTATTGCAATTGGAAAATGAAACTGAAAATCAAGAGTTAATTAATAAGATATTTAGAAGTATGCATACTTTAAAAGGAAGTGCAGGACTAACAGGTTTAAGCAAGATTGCTGATTTTGTCCACCATGCTGAAGATTTATTAGATCAAATTAGAAATGATTATTTAGAAATTAATGGGGAGATTATCAGTTTGTTATTAGAAAGTAGGGATATAGTTGAAGAAATGCTTCAAGAGATTATTAATCCTGGATATGTAATCGATGACCAGAAGATCCATGAGATTAGCAAATCTTTTAAGTGCCTTTTAAAAAGTAAAAATTCAGAAGAAGTTAATTTTAAGAATACAGCTAATAAATTAGAAAAATCAAAAGTTGACGAAAAAGTTTATCGAATTAAATTAAAATTGAATGAAAATGTTTTTGAAACTGGAACAGACCCTTTAGCATTAATTAAGGAGTTAGAAGATTTTTCTGAAGTTATAGATAATAATATAAATTTATCTAGAATTCCTGAGATATATGAAATGGATCCAGAAAAATGTTACCTTACTTTTACATTATTGATTAAAACTCAAGTTTCTATTGATAGAATAAAGGAAGTATTTATCTTTATTGAATTTGATAATGAGATTGAAATTGAAGAGATTACAGAAAATTTTGATTTTGATCAAGGCCTAGATATCAGTCTAGCTGATAAATTAACTGGAGAAATTTTAGTAGAAAAAGGTATTATAACAGAAGATGATGTTAAAGATGCATTAGAAGAACAGAAGAAATTAGGTCAAATTTTAGCTGATAGTGGGAAAGTAAGTGAAAAGCAGATTGAAAAAGTGGTTAAAGAACAGAAAGAAAGTAGAAATGTGCAAGAAAAAAGTAGTATTAAAGTTGATACAAATAAGTTAGAAAAATTAATGAATACTATGTCTGAATTAGTAATTAGCCAAGCTAAAGTAAGAGAGTTGGCTTTTAAAGAAGGTGGTCATAAGAATACAGAATTGTTAACTGCCTTTGATGAAGTAGAAAAATGGATTAAAGATTTACAAGAGGAGATTATGAAAGTAAGAATGGTTCCAATTGCTAATACTTTTATGCGTTTTAGAAGATTAGTAAGAGATCTTTCTCGGAAGCAGGGTAAAGAGATTGTATTAGATATCAGAGGTAAAGAAACAGAGTTAGATAAAAATATTATTGAAAAAATAGCAGATCCTTTAAAACATATGATTAGAAATGCTATTGATCATGGTATTGAGTTACCAGCTGAAAGGGAAGAAGCAGGAAAGAGTAAAGAGGGTAAGATTACTTTAAATGCTTATCATAAAGAAGGACATATTGTGATAGAAATTTCTGATGATGGTCAAGGTCTTGATAAAGAAAAAATATTAGAGAAAGCAAAGAAAAAGGGTGTTGTTGGCCAGAAGGATGATTTAAAGGACGAAGAAATATATAATTTAATATTTGCACCAGGTTTTTCTACAGCCCAGAAGATAACTGAAACTTCAGGTAGAGGAGTAGGAATGGATGTAGTTAGGAGTAATATTGAAAAATTAAGGGGAACAGTTAATATCTCTACTCGACTAGGTAAAGGAACTACCTTTAAATTAAAATTACCTTTAACGTTAGCAATTATTGATGGAATGGTAGTAAAAGTAGGTGAAGAGACCTTTATTATCCCATTAAATTCAATTTATGAGTTTATTCAACCATTAAAAAAAGATCTAAAGACGGTAAAGGGTAAAGGGGAAGTTGTTAAGGTTAGAGATGAATATATTACTTTAACTCGTCTACACAAAGTATTTAATTTAGAAGCTAAAGCAACAGATCCTACTAAAGCCATTGTAGTAATCGTTCATGATGAAGGCAAAAAGACCTGTTTATTGGTAGATGAGATAATTGGTCAACAACAGGCAGTGGTTAAGAGTTTGGAAGAGAATTATACCTATGTAGAAGGTATGGCTGGAGCTACTATTTTAGGAAATGGTAGTGTAGCAATGATATTGGATATAGCTACAGTTATTAAAATGGCGACAAGATAGGAAATTTGCTACTGTTAATAGCTATTAACTACTAGAAAAAATAAATAGCTAAAATTATAGGATGATAGATAATAGTCAATAAAAAAGTGGGGTGAATTTAATCATGAGAAAAACAGAGCAACAAGATAATACAATGAACATTTTGAATCAACAATTAACCAATATTTCTGCTGAGAATCAATTTTTAACCTTTAAAGTAATGGAAGAAGAGTATGGAGTAGATGTCTTAAAAGTTCAAGAGATTATTCGCTATATTAACCCAACTAAGATGCCTAATGCACCAGAGGTAGTTAAAGGAGTAATTAATTTTAGAGGTGAAGTAATTCCAGTTATTGATTTGAGAAAGAAATTTGGATTAGAATTACGAGATTATGATAATTTTACTGTAATTATAGTTTTAGAAATCAAAGATAAAATCGTTGGAGTTATAGTTGATCAGGTATCTGATATTATTAGTTTTTCTAAAGAAGATATTCAAGATGATTTAGACTTTGGTTCAGAAGTGGATATGACCTTTATTAGAGGTATGGCTAAATTAGAAGATAGATTAGTTATGTTATTAGAATTAAATAAGATAGTTTCTTTTGAAGAGTTTAGAAGAATTAATAAGTTAAATTCAAAAGAAAGTAAAGAAGAGACTACTGATTTTAAAGGAAGTGAAGAAGATATAAAAGAGATGGTGGATTAATTATGAATAGAAATTATACTCTTAATTATGATATTTTTCAAAAAATAAGTAGCTTAATTTATAAGTCTATTGGAGTAAATTTACATGACAAAAAAAGAGCAATGGTCAATTCTAGGCTTTCTAAAAGATTATATAAACTAGGCCTAACAAGCTTTGAAGAGTATTATCAATATCTAATTAATACCCCCCAGGAGTTATCCCAAATATATAATATATTAACTACTAATGTAACTAAATTTTTTAGAGAAGAATATCATTTTAAGTTTATAAAAGAGCAGGTGCTTCCTAGAATAGAAAAAAGAAATAAAAATAAAAGTATTAGAGTTTGGAGTGCAGGATGTTCTAGCGGAGAGGAGGCTTACAGTTTAGCTATTATACTTAGAGAATATTTTATTAATACAAGTTGGAATATTAAAATATTGGCCACAGATATTAACACTGATGTTTTAAAAACTGGGAAAGAGGGAATTTATTCTTATGATAAGGTAAATGCAATCCCTTATGATCTATTAAAGAAGTATTTTAAGTTAGGAAGAGGAAAACAAGCTAATCTATTTAAAGCTAAAGAAGAACTGCGCGATCTAATAGAATTTAAAAAATTAAACTTAAATCAACTTGAAGATAGTTCGATTAAAGATAATTTAGACTTTATATTCTGCCGAAATGTGTTTATTTATTTTAGGCCCAAAACTAGAGAGAAGATCATTAAGCAGTTTTATCAAAAATTAAAAAGTGATGGTTATTTATTTTTAGGTCATTCAGAGTCTATAAATAGTAGTAGACAGGTAGAACAAAAGTGGAGATCAGTTTATAAAACTACTTATCAGAAAATTACTTAAAATTATTATAAACAGGATCATAAAAACAATTGATGATAGGAGTTAAGATTAGATGAGTAAGAAAGTCAGAGTATTAATAGTTGATGATTCTCCAGTAGTAAGACAATTGTTGAAAAGTACTGTAGAAAGAAGTCCTAATTTAGAAGTGGTAGGAACTGCTAGAGATCCCTTTTTAGCAGTAAAAAAGATAAAAAAGTTAAGCCCAGATATATTAACTCTAGATGTAGAAATGCCTAGAATGAATGGTCTAGAATTTTTGAAAAGATTGATGATAGCTCATCCATTGCCAGTAGTAATGGTTAGTACTTTAACTTCTCAAGGTAGTCAAGTTACTTTAAAGGCTTTAGAATTAGGGGCAGTTGACTTTGTTGCTAAGCCTAATTTAGCTAAAAGAGAGATGAGAATAGAATTTCAAAGAGAGCTGCTGGACAAACTTGCAGTTGCTGCTAAGGTAGAGGTCAGAAAGTTAAAAGGATATAATATATCTACTAATTCCAAAGCTAATGCTCCAATAAAGATTAAAAAGAAAGTAAAGAATAGAATTATTGCTATAGGTGCTTCTACTGGAGGGGTAAGAGCACTTAGACAAATCTTACCTCAGATGCCAGATGATATTCCAGGGGTGGTGATTATTCAACATATGCCTAAGGAGTTTACTAAGACCTTTGCTGAAAATCTAAATCAAATTTCTAAGATCAAAGTTAAAGAAGCAGAAGATGGAGATCAAATTCTTGCTGGACAAGCTTTAGTTGCTCCTGGAGGTTATCATTTGGAAGTAAAAAAGCGTCGTGCTGGATATTATGTTAAATTGCTAAGAGGAGCAAAAGTTAATTATCAACGCCCAGCAGTAGATGTAAGCTTTAATTCCTTAGCTCAGCTTGCTGATTCGTCAGTAATTGCTGTTTTGCTAACAGGAATGGGAAGTGATGGAGCAAAAGGGTTAAGAAGAATTAAAGAAGTTGGAGGTTATACTTTAGTCCAAAACCAAGAAAGCTCTACTATCTTTGGGATGCCCAAAAGGGCTATAGAGATAGGAGCAGCAACAGAAATAGTAGCATTAAATCAAATAGTAGAAAAGATCATAAGTTATTTAAATGATTAAAGGAGGTAGTTTTTTATGTTAGACTTTATAAAAAGAAGATTAACAGTTAGAAATAAATTGCTTGTTTCGATTTTAATTCCATTAATAATTATTTTAGGGGGATTATTATATCAAAACTACAATTTAGTGATAGATAATGTGACCCAGACAGTTGAACAGAATGGTTTAGAACAGGTTAAAAATAATGGCCAAGTAATAAATAATTGGTTAGGGGCTAAGAAGAATGAAGTTAAAATCTTAGCTAATTCACTAGAATTGTCTTCTGACTGGGATCAAGAATTAGAAGAAGTATGGCCTATAATAGATAAGATAGAATCTAACTCTCTTAAAGGAACCTTTGCTAATTTAATGTTGATCAATTTAAAAGGTCAAGCTTGGACTACATATGATCAAAATATTTATGATTTAAGTACAAGAGATTACTTTAAGGAAATTAAACAAACTAAAGATTTAGTAATTGGTGATCCTGTTAATTCAAAATTAAGTGGTGAAGATGTTTTTGTAATTGCAGTTCCAATTAGAGATAAGCAAGGAAAAGTTGTATCATTTTTAGCAGGAAATGTTCTATTAAAACCATTACAGAAAATCATCAATAATTTTAGATTAGGTGAAACAGGTTATGCTTATATGATAGATGATAATGGCTTAACTTTATCCCACCCTCAAGCTAAATATGTATTTGATTTAAATTTATTGGATACAAGTAATGATCTTGTTAATAAAGAATTGGTCAGTATAGTAGAGAAAATGGTAGAAGAAAATTATGATGTAGCACGTTATACTTTTGCAGGAGAAGACAAATATGTTTATTATCATCCAATTGCTGGAGTTGATTGGTCATTAGGTTTAACAGTACCAGTTAAAGAGTTAACAGTAGCAGCAGATGAGATAGTTAGAAAATCAACTATTGGTTATATTATTTTATTTATAATTATTTCTTTAATTGTTTTCTTTATGTCTGGTTCTATTTCTAAAACTATTAATAAAGTTCAGCGAATCTTATCTAAACTAGCTAAAGGAGACTTTAGTGAAAAAGTTAAAGTAAAAAGTAATGATGAATTAGGTCAAATGGCTAGAAGTTTAAATAAGACAATTGATGATTTAAGTAGAGTTATGAAAATGGTGCAACAGGCTTCAATTAATGTAACTGATGCTTCTGATGAAATTGCTAGTGGTAATCAAGATTTATCACAGAGAACTCAAGAACAAGCCTCCTCCTTAGAGGAAGTGTCTGCTACTATAGAAGAAATTACAGCTTCAATCCAAGAGGTAGCTGCTAACTCTGAAGATACAGATAATCTATCTCAGCAGACTATGGAAGTAGTTGAGGAAGGTTCAGAAGTTGTGAATAGAACTATGAGATCAATGTCTGAGATAACGGCAAGTAGTAAGGAAATAGCTGATATCATTACAGTAGTTAATGATATTGCTTTTCAGACCAACTTATTAGCTCTTAATGCAGCAGTAGAAGCAGCTCGGGCTGGAGAACATGGTAAAGGCTTTGCTGTAGTAGCAGCAGAGGTTAGAAATCTTGCTGGTAGAACCGCTGAATCTGCTGAAGAGATAGAAAGGCTAATTACTAATATTATTAGCCAAATTGAAAATGGTAACCAATTGGTTGAAGAAACAGGTAATTCTTTATCACAAATTGTGGAGAATAGCAAACTAACATCTCAATCGATATCAGAGATTGCGGCAGCTATGGAAGAACAATCTTCTGCAGCTAATCAGATACAAGGGGCAGTTGATGAGTTAAATCAAGTGACTCAACAGAATGCTTCTATGGTTGAAGAAATGTCTAGTGCTAGCGATTCTTTAAATGATGAAGCTGAAGAGTTATTAAAGATTATTAAGAGATTTAAATTAAACTTACAAGTAGGAAATATTAATATTGAGACTGATTTTGAAGAAAGAGTCAATGAGAATTATCAACAAGAATTTGATCTTTTAGAAGAGAATAGTAGAATTGATTTTAATGAAGATGATTTTGAAAGGTTCTAAAGAATAAACAATTATGATTACTAAAAGAAAAAGAATTAAAGAGATTTTTGCTGGAGACATCTATGTATTTAAAGATAATAATTTAGTAATTTCTACCTTATTAGGTTCTTGTGTAGCAGTATGTTTACTGGACTCCAATAATTCGATTTATGGTATGAATCATTTTATGTTACCTACTAAAAGTTATAGTAGAAGTAATAATAACAGAGCTAAGTATGGAGTAGATGCAATAGCTTTATTATTAGAAAGAATGATTCATTTGGGAGCAAATTCTAAAAATTTAAAGGCAAAGATTTTTGGTGGTGGACAGGTTGCTAAAATTCAATATAGTAATATAGCTTTAGAAAATATTAAACTAGCACGAGAAATTCTTAGTAAAGAGAAGATTCCAATTATTGCAGAAGATGTTGGGGGCAATTATGGTAGGCAGATTTATTTTTGTGCTGGTGGTAGTGTTTATTTAAGAAAAATAAAAAATATACTGCCGAAGATACTATACTAAATATAAGATTACTAGATAGTTATTGTAATTAAATTTTATGTTGGATCGTAAGTATTCAAATTAAATCTAAGGGGGGCAGTAATATGTTTAAAAATTTGAAAGTAGGAAGCAAATTAGGATTAGGTTTTGGCATAGTAATTATTTTAGCGGTTATTGTAGGAGGATTTAGTTATCTGGGTTTCAATAGAGTAGAAAATAAGGTAGAAATTGCTGATGATGCTAATCGAATGATTAAGTATATGAAAGGAATTAGAACTCAAGAGAAAAACTTTATTTTACGAAATAATGAAGAGTATCTTAGTAAAGTTAATTCTGAAGTGGAAGATATGATTCAACAAGCAAGAAATACCAAAGATAAGTTGGACAAGCAAGAAGATAGAACTGTTATGGATAATATTATTAATAATATAAATGATTATAAAAAAGCTTTTGATAAATACGAAGAATATTATCAAAAGGAAGAGAATGCTGACCAGAGTATGGTCAAATCTGCTAGGAATGCTATTCGAATTGCCGAAGATTTCAAAAAAGAACAAAAGGTAGAAATTAGTAAAGTGATAAATAATAATCAAAGTATAGAAGTTATTAATAGAGAACTTGAAATAGCATATGATGCCAATAGAATAATTAAGGGAATTTTAGATACACGAATTGAAGAAAAGAATTTTGTTATCAAAGAAGATCAGAAATATCTAAAATTATTTGATGAAAATATTCAAGAAATCACTACTCAGGTTGAGCAAATTAAAGAAAAGCTTTGGGAAAAAGATAATAATCGAAGTGATATAAACAATATTATTAAAGCGGTTAATAATTATCAAGTGGCGTTTAATAATTATGTACAAGCTATAGAAAATGAAAAAACAGCAGAAAGTACTATGGTAAGTAAAGCTAGAGCAGTAGAAAATGAACTAGAAGGTTTAAGAAAAAAATTCAAAACAGATATGCAAAATCAAATTAACACTACTAATGTTATTAATTTAATTCTTTTAATAATAGTAGTAGCAACTGGAATAGCTATCGCCTGGGTTATAACGAAATATATTAGTAGAACAATTAAAAGCATTAGAAAAGTTTTGGCTAAAGTAGAAGATGGTGACTTTAGTGAAGAGGTTGAATTTGATAGTGATGATGAGCTAGGTAAAATGGCTAAGAGTGTTAATAACACAATTAATTCTTTGCAGGAAATAATCCGTGATATTGAAAAAGTATTAGCCCGAGTGGCCGATGGAGATTTTACTCAAAAAGTTTCTGTTGATGCTAAAAATGAACTTAAGAAGATGTCAGATAATCTTAATGAAACTATCGATTCTTTGAATAAAGCATTATATCAAGTACAAGAATCATCGGCAACAGTTGGTAATGCGGCTGATGAAATCTCTATGGGAAATCAGGATCTATCAGAAAGAACTCAAGAGCAAGCATCTTCATTAGAAGAGGTATCAGCAACAATTGAGGAAATAAATGCTTCTATTCAAGAAGTAGCAGCCAGTTCAGAAGAAGCAAATGATTTTGCTCGAGATAGTAAAGAAACTGTTAATAAAGGTTCTGAAATAGTAGATGAAACTATGAGATCTATGTCTAAGATTACAGCAAGCAGTAAGGAGATAGCTGATATTATTACAGTAGTTAATGATATTGCTTTTCAAACTAACTTATTAGCTTTAAATGCAGCAGTAGAAGCTGCCCGAGCAGGAGAACATGGTAAAGGTTTTGCTGTAGTAGCTGCAGAAGTTAGAAATCTTGCTGGTAGAACTGCAGAATCTGCCAAAGAAATAGATAAATTAATTAATGCTATTATTGGACAGATTGAAGAAGGAAATGACTTAGTAGAGAAGACAGGATATGCCCTAAAAGAGATTGTAGAGAATAGTAATCAAAGTTCTCAAGCAATTGAAGAGATAGCAGCTGCTATGGAACAACAAAGTTCAGCAGCTAATCAGATTCAAGAAGCAGTAGAAGAGTTAAATCAAGTAACTCAAGATAATGCTTCTATGGTAGAGGAGATTGCTAGTTCTAGTGAAGTTTTAAATGAAGAAGCTAAAGATATGTCTCAAATAGTTAATAGATTTAAATTAGATTTGAATAATAATAAATTTGATTATTTAGAAAGCACTAAAAGTAAAGTGAAACAAGAAGAGGTAGAGGATTTATCTAAAATGATGAATCTTGATGAGGATGATTTTGAGAGATTTTAATAAGTAATTCATAAATCCCGGCAAATTAATTTGCCGGGATTTATGAATAGTGCTATAAAATTGTGAAGTAAAAGATAGTTTAGACTAATAGAAGATCACCCTAAATAGGTAATTTATTACCCTGGTTTATCATAGTCTTTACAGAGGTGATTTTTTTGAAGGATAAACTTCTAGAACAGATGCTTACTATGTTTAGTGCTGCTCTAGCTTTTGTAGCAGCTTTGGCTTGGAATAATGCAGTGCAGGGTCTTTTTGACACTCTGTATGTCCTAGAAAAAGAAGGGGTTATAGCTAGATTTCTATATGCTATTATGATAACAGCTTTTGTAGTTTTATTAACTACAATTTTACGGAATTTATATAATCATGATGATTAATACTTATTTAAAGTAGAAGATAACAAGCAGAAAATTGATTCTATTTGATTATAACTTAAAACTGGCTATACATTTTTTTTCTGGATCTAGAGTAGGTCGCCAAATTTGAATTTCTTTTGCCTTAGTAGATATATTCTGTGGGATTCCATCAAGTGTTAAACATAATTCACTAAGATCTTTTTCAGGAATTTTATTTTTAGCAAATTGATTACTGATTAAACTCATATGAAATTCCCATTCATTATAATTATCAATAGTTGATATTCCTAGTTCAGTTAATCTATTATGCAGTTTGTTGCTTAAATTAAGCAAAGATTCTGTTTTATTTACTTGAAGCACTAAAAACTTTTCTTTTATTTGTAGGCATTTAAAATTATTGATCCTAATATCAATTTCATCAATTTTTTTGGAGATATCTCTTATAATATTTTTAGCAGAATTAAGAGCATCTTTATTTATTCTATCTAGGGTGATATGTAGTTGAGGATAGATTCCACCTTCATATAGATTATATTGCTCTGAAATATCTTTTTGAAGCTTCAGTGCAGGGTTTAAATCCTTTCTTTCAGGGATTAAAACAATGAATAACTCTTCTTCTAAAACTGCGGGTTTAATCAAATTAAATTCCTCCAAATAAGAACGTCAATAATAAATGATTTATATATATTTTACTATATTGCAGAGGTTATATCAAATAATCTATGGCTTAGGATAGTGTCAAGTTTCTGTAGGTAAAAGTTTAAAACTCCTCTTTTGATAATTAAAGCAATGACTTTACTGCTTTAAACAGTCTAGTTCTTACTCCTTT